>JAFCZZ010000411.1 GCA_019314085.1 Deltaproteobacteria bacterium
GCATAAGGGACGAGATATCCCCAAGGTAGTTATCCCCGATAGCTTGTTGGCAGAGCGAAGGTTACAGGTGGTCCATAGTTATTTTGAGTGGTGGATAGAAGTGCTCGTTGAAGAATTCGGCGTTGAGAAAGCTAAAGAATTGGCGATCAAATGGGGAAGACAAAAAGGAATTCACACCGCACGGTTATATGGAGCATATTTAAAAAAGAAAGGAATAGATCTCGGTGACTTAGCTACAATAATGTATGAAACAGGGCGAAGTGGTGACATATTGGCAGAGCGTTATCAGGCATGGGTTGATGGCGGCAAAGGGATTGCCCAAACACTGGTCTGCCCAACAGGGAAGATGTTTGTGGAGTTGGGCCTAGGAACTGACTGCTGCGTGAAACAATGCGATGCATTTATGGAAGAGACATGGAAGGCTATCCCAAGTATTGAATATAGGCGGACGAAAGGGATTGATAAAGATGATTTCTGCGAATGGGAGATGTGGCTGAAAAAGTGATCAGCAGGGATTATCGCAAGAACTAAAAAATCCCAGAATAGATTTGTATATGGGGACAATGAAAGGTTCTATCCCATTGGAATCAATTCGATTCCGTTCGTAGTGCCCCACAATTCATCACCTGATAATTATCTTATAATGGATCTTTCCCCCACAAACTAGAGCTGGTCGGTGCAATATGGGGAGCAAATACGCCTGCAAGGACGGCCCGGGATTTTAGCTAGCCAAACCGAACAAACTCACAAAAGAATATTGAGAAACAGTTTTGGGTTTTGAGGTTCTGTGGCTCACATCCTTTTCCTCTTATCTCCAAGCCTTTTTGACAAATCTCAGGTTCGCTTCATCTCTTCTTGACTTTCACCCGGCGGGTTCGTACCATACGGCTTCTTAAGGGTAACTGAGTAATCAAACACAAGGGGGGACTGCACCGATGATTATTGATACCCACTACCACATGATGCACCGCCTGGGGAGGGGCACGGCTCGCATCCTTGCCCGGTGGACATTCGAAACGGCGAAAAAGCTGGGGATGAATCTTGATTTCGAGGAACTGGCCGAGCAGGTGCGCGACGATTTTGCCGATCCTACCGGCGAAAAGCTGCTCAGGAAGATGGACGCTGCCGGCATTGACGTTACCGTTTTCTGCGCCGTGGACAACGGGGCCATCAAGGGCAGCACCCTGGAGGTGGCACAGACCGTCAACGAACAGACAGGTGAGATCGCCAGGCGCCACCCGGATCGATTTATCGGTCTGGCTGGGGTCGATCCCCGGCGCCCCGAGGCGGCTGACCTGATGCGCCGCTGTCTTGATGACTACGGCCTGAGAGGCCTCAAGCTCCACCCTGACCACGGATACTATCCCGCCGCCCCCGAGGCCTACCGCCTCTACGAGATCGTCCAGGATGCCGGGGGTATCGTCCTGATCCATACCGGCCCCATCATACCACCCGGGAAGGGGGGCACCTATGCTCATCCCCTGCTGTTGGATCCGCTTGCCGCGGACTTCCCCGATCTGACCGTTATCGCCGCACACATGGGACAGTACTGGTGGCGCGACTGGGCGGGGCTGGCCTACCTTCAGCCACGCCTCTACGGTGATATGGCAGAGTGGCAGACCATGGCGAGGCGGAATTTCCCCCTCTTCTGCAGGGAGCTGAGGGAGGTCATCGACAAGGCCGGGTGCGACAAGATCCTCTTCGGGACCGACGGACCCATCTTCGATCCCACGATCCCCACGGGGGAGTACATACAGATGATGCGGTCCCTCCCCCACCAGGCGCCGGAAGGGATCGATTTCACAAAGGAGGAGGTCGACGCCATCCTCGGGGGAAATGCCGAGCGGATCCTCAAGGATTTCCTTCCTTGACAGAGCACCCCCGTTTCCATTATGGTGCTCCGGTCAGGATGACCAGACGGGGCCTCCAGGCCCCGCTTTCATGTCGCGAGGTTCCGTTATGTTTAAGATCGATCTTCATATTCACAGCGCCCTGGGGGGCGACTCCGATATCAGACCCGATGACCTCGTCGAGCGGGCCCGTGCCGTGGGCCTTGACGCCGTCTGCGTCACCGAGCATCACTCCCACGCCCTCAGCGAACCCTTTGATGATATATCCCGTAAGAGCGGATTCCCCATCTTCAGGGGAATGGAATACCGGGCGGCGGAAGGACACCTCCTCGTGTTCGGTGTCAAGGCCGGCCGGAGTGATCTTTTTTCAGGACTCCCGATGCAGGACGCGATTGACTGGGTGAATAATAGCGGCGGCGTGGCCATCCCGGCCCACCCCTACCAGAAGGACATGGTCGGCGGATCACTGGGGGATTTGGTCCTGACCCTTCAGGGGCTCTGCGCCCTTGAGGTCGCCAACGGTAGTGTCTCCACGGCGGACAACCGGCTTGCCCTCCAAGCGGCGGCGATGCTGGGACTTAAAGGAATCGGGGGATCCGACGCCCATGGCCTGCTGACGGTGGGACAGGCCTATACCCTCTTCCCTTCCCCGATCAGGACGGAGAAAGAGCTAACCGAGGCGCTCCGCCACGGAAGCTACACGGCACACTTCAATCACTCAGATTAACCACCTGCGCTACCGTCCCGCCCGTACATGACACGGGGGACTTTCTTCTCGCTATCCGCCCTTATTCCCTTGACCGGAGGGGGTTTTTTTATTACCGTATCTCAACA
>JAFCZZ010000412.1 GCA_019314085.1 Deltaproteobacteria bacterium
GGGTGAACCCGGACATCGGCCGCTGGAGCGGGCCGACAAAGATGGAGGAACAAAGGGGATGAAGTCGTTCGAGAGATTTGATATCCATGACATGAAGGAATTTGAACCGGAGGCAAAGGTCGGCTTGATCGCCACCATCAGCCCCGAAGGCCTCCCGCACATTACCCTGATTACCGCCCTCCAGGCGAAGAGCCCCTCACAGATAATCTGGGCCCAGTTTTCGGAGGGTATGAGCAAGAAGAATGTCAGGACCAATCCCCGGACGGCCTTTCTCATAATGACCCTGGGCAAAGCGCTCTGGCGGGGAAAGGCCACATGGACCCGCTTTGCAAAAGAGGGGGAAGACTACGAGATGTTCAACAGGAAGCCCATGTTCAGATACAACAGCTACTTCGGCATACACACCGTGCACTACATGGATCTTCTTGAGACACACGGCAGAGAGAGACTGCCGTTGCTCCATATCGCCGTGGCATCCCTGCTCACCATGGCCGCAAAATCCGGCGCCCGTACAGGCGCGGAGTCTCCCATACTGAAACCCTGGGGCGAGGCCCTCTTCAACGGATTGAGCTCCCTGAAGTTCATCACCTGGATAGGGGAAGACGGATTCCCCGCCCTTACGCCGCTTCTGCAATGCCGGGCCTCGGACAGCAGAAGGCTGGTCTTTTCCACAGCGGCCTACGGACAGGAACTGAAAGGGATAAAGGAGGGCAGCCCCGTGGCAGTGTTCGGTCTCACCATGGATATGGAAGACATCCTGATCCGCGGAATCTTCACGGGCTTTAAACGGTACCGGGGGATACGATCGGGTGTGATAGACATAGACTGGGTGTATAACTCCATGCCGCCGACGCCGGGGCAGATCTACCCCGAAGTGAAGGTAGAACAGATTGTATCTTTCTAAAGGCCTTCCTATCTGTTCGCGTCTATACCGTAGTTTTTTATCTTCGTCCTCAATGTTTTTCTATCGATACCGAGAAAGGCTGCGGTCTTGCCTATTTGAAAATTAAAGTGGCTCAAGGCCCTCTTGATATGTTCCTTCTCGACATCCACAAGGGTCATTCTTCCGGTATGAGAATCCCCCACAGGTGCCTTCGAGTTCGTTTCCTGTCCGTAGTAGAGGATGTCGGACAGGTCTATTGTTTCATTGTCGCAGAGCACGGACAGGCGTTCCATGGTATTCGTCACCTCCCTGATATTCCCGGGCCAGGTGTAGGACATCAGCGATTGCTCTGCCTCCTTCGAAAACCGTCGCCTCTTACCTTTATGCTTTTTTGTATACAGATCCAGGTAGTGACGGGCGATGGGAATAATATCGGAGGGGTGCTCTCTGAGGGGTTCTATCTCTATCGGGACCACCGATATCCGGTAGAAGAGATCTTCCCTGAACTCCCCCGAGGCCACCTGTGCTCTCAGATCCCTGTTGGTCGCCGCGATGAGTCTGACATCAATCCTGTCCGCCTTCGAGCTGCCGACCCTCGGGACCTCCCGCTCCTGAATAACCCTCAGGAGTTTTGCCTGAGTACCGAGAGAGATATTGGATATCTCATCCAGAAAGAGCGTACCCCCGTCCGCCATCTGAAAGCGCCCCTCGCGCGACTGTGTCGCGCCGCTGAACGCGCCCTTCATATGACCGAAGAGTTCACTCTCCATCAGATTCTCCACGAGGGATGAACAGTCGACGGGAACGAACGGCTTGTCCCTCCTGCCGCTGAGATTCTGTATCGCCCGGGCGACAAGTTCCTTTCCCGTTCCGCTCTCCCCGGTAATCAGAACAGTGCTGTCGGTATATGCCACCATTCTGATCATGTCCTTCAACCTCCGCATGCAGTCACTGTCCCCGATAAGTTCGGGGATAGGATCATCTGATCTCTGCGTATCACGGACCTTCAGGGAATCTGCGACCGCCTTTCTCAGCTCGGCTGTGCTGAACGGCTTCGCCAGGAAATCAACCGCCCCGTGTCTCATCGCCTCGACGGCCATCTCGATGGTCCCGTATCCGGTGATGATGATGATCCGGGCGGATACGGCGGCCTCCACCTTGAGCTTTTTCAGAATATCCAGACCACTGATCTCGGGCATCTGAACGTCAAGCAGGATAAGATCATATGTGTCGCCGAGCGCCATCGCAAGGCCGCGGGCGGCATCATTCGTATCATCCACCGCGCACCCCATGCGGGAAAGCACCTGGCGGCACCCATCACGGATGGAATTCTCATCATCAATAATCAGCGCCTTGGCGACGTTTTCAGCCAACCTCTATCTCCTCCATAATCTTGCTCCATGCGGGGCCACCATCCCCCGCAGCAGGCAGAAAGATAAAAAAGGTCGTTCCCCGCCCGGGTTCGCTCTCCACATCGACGAAACCATCATGTTTGCGGACGATTCCATAGGCAATGGACAGCCCCAGGCCGGTCCCCTGCCCCGGATCCTTCGTGGTAAAGAACGGCTCAAATATATGAGACAGGTAGGCCCTGTCTATCCCCTTGCCCGTGTCCGAGATGGTTATCTTGATGGTATGGGGACTTGCCAGGAGACATATCCTTTCCATCTCCGTGTCCTCCTCCCTGTTGGACGGAAATCTGCTGATCAGCTTTGTCGTCACCGTCAGCCTGCCGCCTTTGGTCATCGAATCGGAGGCATTGATAAACAGGTTCAGAAAGACCTGCTCG
>JAFCZZ010000413.1 GCA_019314085.1 Deltaproteobacteria bacterium
GACGGAAACCCGTACCACCTCTACCGCTCCACATGGCACTGGCGGGAGTTTGAAGCCCTCGGCTATGCCTCAAATTTCGAGGACATGCGCAACGGGACGTCGTTCAGCGGAGAAGCTATCGCTTGGCTAAAAAAATAAGAAAGGAGTTACCTCAGTGGCCTATCACAATACCACTGAAGGTAACGCCCGATAAATCTCTGCCGTCCGTTACCTCCCATCCCGTCGCGCAGAGCGCCGGACAGGCGTAGTAGTAGTACCGGACTTTTATTGTCAAAGTGTTTCCGGAGATCGACGCCTCCTCCGCCTCGGACCTGTAACCGTAGTTATTCCCCAGACTCACTATCTTCTCGACCGCCCTGAGCGAGTTGATCGCAACGTCGAAACCACCGGACGAGTAGCTGGACGGCCCCGCGTTCTCGAAGTACACTATGACGCGCCCGTCCTCGGTCCTGCCCAAGATGTATTCAGTCGTCGCCATTCAGGCCACCCTAGGTAGTTCTGACCACCTTGTGCACATCCCGGTTGGCCGCCGTTCCGCACAGGTCGTAAGCGTCGTGCACCCTGAGCTGCGGCTCCATTATGAAGGCCGCTCCCACCAGCTCCGGGTAGTCCGTGCACGTGCTGCCGTAAGCCGCGCTTGCGAATATCTTCCCCAGGACCTCTGTGTCCTTCCTCCAGATCATGCCGTAGTCGAGCTCCTTGAAGGCCAGGCCCGGCGCTGGCACCGCCGTTGCCTTCTGCGCGAAAGCCGTGATTATCACCGGCTTCTCGTTTCCGTCGATCGTGAACTTCACTGATTCGATCTTGGGCGACGGGTGCCTGGACCGGATCCCTATGACGACGAGAACCGCATTGTCGCCTATGCGTATCGGGTTTCCAGTCGTCCCCCCGAGCAGGGTCGTGCCCGAGTGGATCCAGTTCTGCGGGCTGCCCGTGGTGAAGCTTCCGAGGTCCTCCCAGTCGTCGCCGACCCCGACGAAGCAGGCCCGGATCGGCACTGGACCTCCTATCTTCCCCGGGGACGGCTGCTCCCCGTCTATCTCGGCGTCCATCTGCTCCTTCGCCACCATTGCGCCGAGCAGGATCTCCCCCTGGTGCCTCAGGAAGGCGTCCCGGATCTCCCGCTCGGGGTACGCCAGAACCAGCGAGCGCTCGAACGCCCGGTTGAACTTTTCGAGCTCCTTGCCCGTCAGCCGCTCGTACACCATGCCCAGCCTCGTCGCTTCCTGCGCTGCCCTCTCCTGCAGTGACTCCAAAACTATCCAAATCCCTCCTTTTTTTTTTATCCCTCCTGTTTTTTGTGTGGAAAACTGTGCTTAAATAGGTTCGTGCGGATAATATGTATTGTGTGTATGGAAATGAGAACGGGCAAGTCTGTGAGAATAAGCGTCACCGTCTCTGAGGATCAAAAGCGATTCCTAGAAAAAGAGGGGCTGAGCCCGTCGAAGTTACTCCAACAGAAAATCGAGGAGAAGATGCGCGAGAGGGGCTACATGGACATCGCCGTGACCAAGTGACCACTACTCGATTATTCCGTCCGCCGAGACCGCGAAGAGGTCCCAGTGCGGGAGGGGTATCCAGCCGCGCTGCCACCACATCGAGTCTATGACGAGCACCCACCCCCTGCGCCTGGGCAGGATGTCCGTGAGCACGTACTCGTGGGTGGTCTCGACGAGCAGGTGCCAGACCGCCTCCTTGTAGAACCCCCACGGGGTCTTGTCGTAGTAGTAGCCGTCCACGCCCCTGTCCAGAACCCTGGGGAAGCGGTAGAAGTCCTGCGGGGGGACCTCGTAGATCCCGGGGATCCACTTGCCCGGGGCGGGGGGGCGGGGCCTCAAGCAGGCGACGCGCATCCTTTTGCCGGCGCGGGGGGGCCAGTAGCTCACGGCCGCGGCCCGGGAGAGCTTTATCTCCGGGAGCTCCCCGGGCGACGGGTAGTGGGGGCCGCGCTCCCGGAGCCAGAGGTACACCCCGAGGCCCGCCGTCCCCAGCCCCACCGTCAGGAGGCCGGCGCCGGCAAACCTCGCGGCCGCTCTCGCCATGCCCTCACCCCCGCTGCGACCCGCTCAGGCCCCCTCGCGCGCAGGAACACGTAGAGCAGCGCCAGCGCAAATCCGCCCGCGACGACCAGGAGGAGCCAGCCGGGCATCTCGAGGATCGAGGTCGTGAGCCTGTACGCCGCCGCCAGCGTCGGGGCGACGATGAGCGTGGCGACGGCCAGAATCACGGCCACCGCCGCTATGATCATGGCCGCGAGCACCGCGTGGGGGATGGGGTGGAGGGACTCGAACTGGACCACCACCCGTCCCCTAGCCGGGGACCCCGCGAAGCTCGAGCACTCGAAGTACCTTATCCGCGCGTGCTGGGGTATCGCCGGGTCGCGGATGATTGTGAAGTAGATGTCGCGCATCTCGGACAGGGTGAGCTCGCGCCCGGTCACGAACGAGTAGACGTGCTCGTAGCGGTACCCGTGGACCATCTCGGCGTGCGGATCCTCGCCGTCCCTCCGAATCACCCGGTAGGGCCTGCCGACGCGGTACACCGCCATCCTAGCCCCCCCTCACCAGGGCCCCCGCCGCGGCCGCGAACGCCCCGACACGCACGAGCGCCGTGCGCGGCCTCGGCTCGACCGGCCTGGCACTCTTGTCCCCCAGAACCG
>JAFCZZ010000414.1 GCA_019314085.1 Deltaproteobacteria bacterium
ATCCTTCGATGGCGAGCGTGTCCCCGTCGTGCACGTAGGTGTCGATGGCGTCTTGCATAGTAGTGACTTTCACGGAACGGTCCCTCCTGAATTTATGAGCCCGATAACCGCATGAAAGCGGTGACTCATGATGAGAAATTTTATATTCTCGCGTAGGCTGAAAGTCAAGTGATTGATTCATACTATCAGCATTCCCGGATAATTTCTTGACTGTTCGAGGTGAGCCGAGATATAACAATGAGGGTCCTTTGATATAGAGAGGGGGTAGAGCATTGTGGAAGATGTTTTTGTAGTAGCGTCCGTTCGAACGGCGGTGGGAAAGCTGGGAGGAGCACTCAGGGATGTTCTGCCGGAGGAGCTCTGTCGGGTTGTTTTGGTGGGAGCTTTGGAGAAAGCCGGTTTGGAAAAGGGATCCGTAGATGAGGTGATCTTCGGCCAGACCAAGCAAAGCACGGATTGCCCGAACGTTGCCAGGGTGGCCTCGCTGATGGCGGGACTGCCCGAAGAGATACCCGCCTACACAGTGCATCGTCAGTGCGCGTCGGGCATGCAGGCCATTGTAAACGCAGCCATGCAGATTCAGTCTGGGGACGGGGATGTTATTGTGGCGGGTGGGGTGGAAAGCATGAGCACGGCACCCTTTTACATAAGGAAGGCGCGTTATGGCTACCTAGCGGGTAATGGGCTTCTTCTGGACCCAAACACTGAAAGCCAGCCCCGGTCCCAGCCCGAGGATGTTTACGGCCACCTGGTGATGGGAATGACGGCGGAAAATATTGCTGAAAAGTACGACATATCCAGGGAAGAGCAGGACGAGTTTTCTCTGAGAAGCCACCAAAAGGCCATTGCCGCGATAGACTCCGGAAGTTTCGAGGATGAGATAGTTCCTGTGATGGTGCCGCAGCGCAAAGCATCTCCCCTGGCTTTTAAAGAGGACGAATCTCCCCGCCGAGAAACCTCTCTCGAGAAGCTCGCAAAGCTTCAGCCCGTGTTCAAGGAGGGGGGGACCGTCACGGCGGGAAGCAGCTCCAGCCGGAACGACGGAGCCTCTGCTGCGGTGGTCATGTCAGGGAAGAAAGTGAAAGAGCTGGGATTAAGACCTCTTGCCCGTTATGTGGTTGGGACGGCTGCCGGAGTGGACCCGCGCATCATGGGCATCGGTCCGGTACCTGCCACCAGAAAGGCTCTCAAGAAAGCGGGAGTCGAGCTGGAGCAGATGGAGCTGATCGAGTTGAACGAGGCATTCGCCGCACAGTCGCTGGCCTGCATGAGAGAGCTTGGAATGAATCAGGATATTCTTAACGTCAACGGAGGGGCCATTGCCTTGGGACATCCAATAGGTTGTTCCGGCAGTCGAATAGTCACCACGCTTTTGCACGAGATGATGAAGAGAAACCTCAGATACGGGCTGGCAACCATCTGCGTTGCCGGCGGGCTTGGCATGACAACGATTTTCGAACGACCGTGATTACCTGAGGTAAGACAATGAAAGCAGTAGTAAAAACCAGAAAAAGCAGGGGCGGACTCGAAGTACTGGATTTGCCCGATCCAGTTATAGCGAATCCCGACGACGTTCTGGTAAAGGTTCGGAGCACCGCAATATGCGGGAGTGATCTTCATTCATACGAATACGTTCCGAGTTATCGTTGGATTAAGATCCCCATCATCCCGGGACATGAGTTCAGCGGTGTCGTTATCGCGACGGGGGAGGAAGTCAGGAATTTCAAGGAAAACGAGAAAGTGATGGGGGAATCTAACTGCTATTGCGGCACATGCAGAAACTGTATGGATGGTAAGACAAACATATGCAGCAACAATCTGATGCGTGGACTCGCCGTGGACGGGGTCATGTCGGAATATGTATTGACCAAGGAGAGGTATCTTCATCATGTTCCGCAGAAGATCCCTTTCGACGAGGCGGCTGCCGCCCAGGCATGCACGGTAAGTGTGCACGGCATAGTGGGCAGAACGCAAATCCTGCCGGGAGACATGGTCGTCGTTTTCGGTGTAGGCATACTGGGATTTACGACGGCTCAATTGGCCACGCTGAAAGGAGCGACCCAGGTTGTTCTGGTAGGAGTCGACGTTGATGAAAAAGTTCGTTTACCTATTGCGAGGGAAATGGGATTCTCCACCATCAATATGGAGAGCGAGGATCTCGGGCACGCCCGGTTTGATGTGGCTGTGGATTGTTCGGGAGCCGCGAGTGCCATTCTCGCGGGACTCAATCTCTTGAAGAAGGGAGGTGTGCTGTCTTTGCTCGGTCTTCCAAGCAGTGATGTCGAGTTTCCCTTCGCCTCAGCCATACGCTCAGAGATAAATATCGTTACCAGCTATACTTCCACATGGAAAGATTATGAGCTCACACTGAAACTTCTCGACGAACAAAAACTCGATATTTCCCGTCTGATTGTTCCATACTCCCTTGGTGATGCGAATGTGGCTTTCGAGCATGCCCTATCTCAGACGATAGTCAAAGCGGTTCTGCGGCCCTAGCATTTTTGCCACGTGGCTCTGGAAGTACAGTGGGGATCCTGTGAGCTTCCAGGTTAAGCGACTTTACATCCGAGCCGAGCGCATAGGCCACCAGCTCGCTGATATGGAATACGGGAAATGTGCGCGGGAGTTTGTTCTTGCGTTGAAGCAGCATCTGC
>JAFCZZ010000415.1 GCA_019314085.1 Deltaproteobacteria bacterium
ACTGCGCGATCTTTCACGGGATCTCGATTCGGGGAAAAGTCCCTACCAGTGTATTGTGTCCGTCCTCATGCTCCGGGAAGGTTGGGATGTTCGCAATGTTACGACTGTTGTCCCTCTCCGACCTTACACCTCCAAGGCGAACATTCTGCCGGAACAGACTCTTGGCCGGGGCCTGCGACGTATGACTCCGCCGGGTGAAGGCGTTGCAGAACTTGTCACGGTTGTCGAACACAATGCCTTTGTGAGCCTCTATCAGCAGGAGCTCAGTCAGGAGGGCTTCCCCATTGAGGTCGTAGATGTTGATAAAGTACCGAAAAGTACGGTGACTATATTCCCCGATACGGAAAACAAGGATATAAAAAAACTTGATGTAACGCTTCCCGCAATATCCGCCGGCTATACGAGGACACCATCGCTTGAGGGGCTTACAATTGAAGATGTCCGTAAAGAATTTTCAAAATATCTTCGGCTGCCCCTCGGCAGCAGGGGAGCAGATGAGATACAGTATGAGGGCCGCCATCTCCTGACAAATGAAGTTGTAGAAAAGATGAAAATCCGTCTGCCTCTTCTGGAAAACGGTATAGGCGCCATTTCGTATTACCGGGATGAACTTGAACACATCACCGGCATTCGTGGAACACACAAGATTCTGGCTCCTCTTCTTGAGACGTTCATCACGGAGCTGCTATTCAAGATACTTTCTCGCACAACAATCAAGGAAGAACGCAAACCTGGGGGCAAAGGCGTTTCGGTCTCCAGTTGGAAGCCTTATCAGGTAACACATTCCGAACATCACCCTGCAATTCCGGCCAAACACACCTTTTTCAATCTTGTTCCATGCAACCGGAACCTGGAGGTGGCAATGTGCCAGTTCCTTGATCTTGCCCCTGATGTGAGAGCATTCTGCAAAAATGACGGACCCCAGGCGCTTCGAATTGATTACCAGACCCAGCGGGGGAGACTTTCTCTCTACACACCGGATTTTATTGTCCGGATGGGTGCAAGGGAATATGCCCTGGTTGAAACAAAAGGACGCGAGGATAAAGACGTGCCTTTAAAAGCAAGGGCGGCGGTAGCATGGTGCGAAGCGGCTTCACAGGAAGGGGAGAAGTGGACATACATCTATGTTCCGCAAAAGCTCTTTGAGAATCTCAGCGACAACAAGCTGAAAACTCTCATGCGAATGTGTCGGCCATCATTGAAACAGTTGGTGGAAGAAATCAGCGATCCACAACTGAGCCTGCCTTTTGGAGAAGTTGGACCGAAGGAGGATGCCGGTATTTCTATCTTTATCCCGCTGGATAATTTCAAGGAGTTGCCTTCCCGCTACCAGAAGGCGGTACAGCAGGCAGTAGCCTTGTATCAATTCTTGCAGAACAAAGAAGATATATCATTTGCGCCTGTTTTTACACCGCTCCTCGGACCACTGGATGAAGCAGCCAAGGGCATGATTCTGCGGGAGCTGAAAGATGATGTTCCCGTGGACGGCACCAGGCAGTATGAATTTTTTCATCCCGATTTGACCGATCTGCCGACCGGCGAGTCCAACTTCCATCATAGACAAGCCAAGAACCTGGAAAGAACTTTAGTTGATCAAAATGGATTAATGCCTATCGGTCTTTTACACTGGAGCCTGGACTACGTGCGTACAACGCGGCGGAAGACCGGCGGTGTCTTCGAGTCTATTCGCACCCGGTTTGCCGACGTGTCTCAAACCGACCTGCCCACAATGATAGGTAGGATTTACACCTTCCGAAATGAGTACATCGCCCATCAGGATCGGGAATTAAGTGATCCTGAACTCGCAAAACAGGCTCTTATTCAATGGGCAGATGGTTTGTATCGGATATGGAGTTACAGATAGAAAAGGAGAGAAGATAAAAGAAGAAAAAGGAACTCTGGTAAGTATAGTGATGGGAAGCGACTCTGACCTTCCCATAATGGAAGAGGCGGCATCAATCCTCGAGGAGGGAAAAGGGGTCTGACCCCTGAAAACTGAAAACTATGAACCAGACAGACTACAAGATCTACATCGCCGGACACCGCGGCATGGTGGGTTTCGCCATCAGGAGAAGGCTTGAAGCGAACGGGTGCAAAAATCTCATCTGCAGATCTCACGGGAAGCTTGACCTCACGAGGCAGCAAGATGTCGAGGAGTTCTTCGAAAAGGAACAGCTCTAATACGTTTTCCTGAGGGGTTTGGTGGTCAAATCTTTATTCTTGAATCAGGAAATCCTGAATCCCGGTTACAAGCTGGTTACGTCTCCTCCGCATAAACCAGGTCTTCTTCCCCGGTGGCTTGGCGAAAAGGGTGTGAATATTATCAGAGGCCGGGGGGAATCTTCATTCTTGACACGCGCAAAGCCGGGGTCACGCAAAGTGGTTATCGGATTTTCATTCTTGACAAACAACATGGGGAGGGGTCTTGAATGGGGATGTTCTTCTGACAAGAATGAAGTCCTCACCTTGAATGGGTGCCCCCTGCTGCGCCCTTTTGTTATAAAGTGAGATGAGACATTCAATATCCAAAGTTGGAAACAACTCATGACTCAAACAACAAACACCATCCCCATCGCCTCGATCATCCTCGATGAAGACATCTATCCGAGGAAGAGTATCGATCCCCGGCGTGTGGGCATATTCGCCGAAAACATCAGAGACGGCTTTACGTTCGAGCCTGTCGAAGTAGAGCCCGTCCCCGACAAGCCCGGCAGATACCGCCTTCTCGATGGCGCTCATAGATGGAGCGCCTACAAGTCAACCAGAGTAACAGAGACCGAAGCAGTCATAAAGAACCTGGACGGGACAGACCCGCTTCTCTACGCGGCAAAAAAAGCCAGCGGCCCCAGACAGTTGACAGAAAACGAGGCAAGAGATACTGCAAGACGCGCGTACACAAAGAACCCCTCCCTGACATCCGCGGATATAGGAAAGGCCATCGGACGTGCGAGACGAACAGTGGACTCATACATAGCCGACCTCAAGGACGTAATCCAGTTGGAAATAGACCTCAAGATATTCCGCATGAACCGTCTTGGGATTCCACAAGAAAGGATTGCGAAGAGATTGGGCGTAAAACAGGTAGTGGTTCATAACCATTTATTGAAAATGGCAACGCTGCCAAATTCAATAAATAACGACTTATCCAGAGGCTTCACAGTCTCCCAGGTAGCAGAAAAGCACAACTGGACAGAGCCGATGGTCTGGTCACTGGCACCTGAAGACAAAGAAGACCTTGAAAGATTCAAGGCGCTTAACTGGGGACTGCGGACATGGGACCTGTGGAACTGGAATGATTGCGACAGACGTTTCGGAGATGACTGGCCCGGTCGCATGATTGCGACAGACGTTTCGGAGATGACTGGCCCGGTCGCATCCCCGCGCAACTGATCGCGCACATCCTCTATTATTTTTCAGATCAGAACAACCTGGTGTTTGATCCCATGGCAGGCGGTGGAGTGGTGGCGGACACCTGCCTTGCGTTTAACCGGGGAATTCCGGGGACGCAATACTAAATTATTGACAATTTGTGTTCACAGAACTCCCAAGGAGTAAGGATTGATCGGAATGCAAAACTCAAAATTCGCAACTCGCAACCCGAAACACGTAACCCAAACCCCGCAACCAGCAACCAGCAACTCGAAACCCCGCCTCATTGTTATCAACGGTCCCACCGGGGTGGGGAAGACCGATCTGGCGATCAGGCTTGCCGAGGAGGTTGACGGAGAGATTATCAGCGCCGACTCGATGCAGGTCTACCGGCATCTGGATATCGGCACAGCGAAACCCTCTCTGGAAGAACAGGCGCGGGTACCCCATCACCTGATTGATGTTGTTGATCCCGACGAAGAATTCAACGCCGCGATGTTTGCCGAGCAGGCCGATGCGGTAATCCATTCCCTCCGCAAGAGACGAAAACAGGTGTTCGTTGTGGGGGGTACAGGGCTGTATCTGGACGCCCTCTTGGGCGGGCTGCTGAATGCCCCCGGCGCCGACGGAAGACTTCGTGATTCCTATAGAGAAGAGGCCGTTCGCCACGGAAAGGGGTATCTGTATAAACGCCTGAAGGAGATCGATCCGGCGGCCGCCGAATCAATACACCCCAATGATCTAGTCAGAACGATCAGGGCCCTTGAGGTCATGGAACAGACCGGGCAGTCGATTGTTGCAATCCGGGGGGAACACCGGTTCGGCAGCAGGGCCTACGATTGTATGAAGATAGGTCTTACTGTTGATCGAGGCCTTCTGTATGAAAGGATTAACAGCAGGGTCGAGAGAATGGTGGTGGACGGGCTTGTAGAGGAAGGGCAGCGACTTCTGGAGATGGGATATGATGAGGAGACCCTCCCCCTGCAGGCCATGACCTATCGGAATGTGATCTCTTGTATCCGGGGGAACCAGAGCCGGCAGGAGATGATGAGGTTGATCAAACGCGATACGAGGCACTATGCGAGAAGACTGCTGACCTGGTTCAGGAGAGACTCGGCCATCAAATGGCAGGGCCTTAACGCCCAGAACCCGAAACTCAAAACGTAAGAAGGACGTGTTATGGGAAGAGAAGAACTTAGTAAAGCATATGAATCTCGAGATGTTGAGGAAAAGTGGTACCAACTCTGGCTCGAAGAGGATCTGTTCCATGCCCAGGATACCAGTGACAAAGAACCCTTTTCAATAGTGATTCCTCCGCCGAATGTTACCGGCATACTTCACATAGGGCACGCACTGAACAATACCCTTCAGGACATTATCGTGCGTTACAAGAGAATGCAGGGCTACAATACGCTCTGGATGCCCGGGACCGATCATGCGGGGATAGCCACCCAAAATGTGGTGGAGCAGGAACTGGCCCGGGAGGGGATGACGCGGCATGATATCGGGAGAGAAAAATTTATAGAGCGGGTATGGGAGTGGAGAAAAAAGTATGGTGGTGTCATCATAAACCAGCTCCACAAGCTGGGATGTTCCTGTGACTGGTCCCGAGAGCGGTTTACCATGGACGAGGGCCTGTCCCGGGCGGTAAGAGAGGTTTTTGTCCGCCTCTACAATGACGGTCTCATCTACCAGGATGATTACATCGTTAATTGGTGCCCGCGGTGTCATACGGCCATATCCGATCTCGAGGTTGAATACGAGGAAGAGGCGACGAGCCTCTGGCACATACGGTATCCCTATGCCGAGGGGAAGGGCGAGATCATTGTGGCCACCACCCGCCCTGAGACCATGCTGGGCGATACCGCCGTCGCGGT
>JAFCZZ010000043.1 GCA_019314085.1 Deltaproteobacteria bacterium
CTTTTGGATTGATAGGTCAATCGCGTCTCATTATTTCATCAGATATTACCCCGAGAGAAGAATATTCGTGACGGGATTTATATTTACAAAGTTCGGCCAATTCGCTAGGTTCTAAACTTGCTAATAAATTGAAAAGCCTTGGTATGACTTGTTTCTTAGATTTTATTGCTCCCAGACTTACAGCATGGCGCTCGAAAAATTCTTTTACGTCTTTAAATTCTGGAAATAACTCTGTCTTTTCAAATCTATTGAAAAGAAATCGTAATTGTTCAGCCTTGTCAGGATGTTGTGCGATGATTTTTTCAATATTGTAGGCTTTCCGATCATTTTTTTTGCTGGAGACCGGTCGAGACTTCTTCGGTTCCAATTCTTTTAATTGATCCTCGAACTGATTGGGCGAGGTGCCAAGTATTCTTGCTAAAACCGTACATACCGATTTCTCACCATACTGAAGCAATAATAACATCAATTCATACTCTAGAAATTTTCCAGTCTTCATTTTTTACTCCTTGATTATATTCCAATTTTCTCAAAAAACTCATCGACAAATTGGCTAAATTCGCTTGTAACATCATAACGAACATAACTCGTACTTCCAAGCGGCCTCCCTTCACGAGCTGACTTTGGATAAGAAGCGGAATAGCGTACATGGGTTTTAAAAACATGCCATTCATTTTTTTTGGCTTCAACTTGGACTTCTTTTATTGATTTCTTTCCTTCAGGTCCGTCTGAATAGGTTGAAGAGTGATTAAATACGATGCCGCATATATCAAGATCATTTTCATCATTTTCGATTGTAAATTCCAGAATTGAGCGAGCAAGAAGAGGTAGTCCTATTGTCGCAAGATATTCAGGCTTGACAGGGACAAGAACATATCGACTCGCATGATATGCAGCCTCTGTTAAAATAGACTCAGTTGGTGCGCAATCAATTAATATTAAATCATAATCACTTGTGACTTTTGACAATGCTTTTGCTAGGCGTCGTTCTTTTCCCGTTGGATTTTTGAGTGTATGCGATAGTTCAAGACGACTTGGTATAAGATCAAGAGACGTTTTTGCCCAGTAGCCAGCTTTTTTAAGTATGATTTCACCAATATCAATAGGTCGGGGGCTGGCGTACTCTTCGGTTGGCGGCACGTATTTTTCAAATAATTGGACGACGGTAGGTTTCTTGTCTCTGATATGTTTTGCGTATTTATCTGGAGATAAAAGAGCTTGACTAAGGTTAGCCTGTGGATCTAAGTCGACTGCCAACACACGGAGATCTCTATTGTCAGCCGCATGTGCTAATTGTGTTGCTAACGTCGTCTTTCCAACACCGCCCTTCATGTTAATCAGACTGACTGCAATTGCCATTTTTCAACCCTCCATAGTCATTCATGAATTTACCTGCAAGATCTTGTTAATATCCATCATCAACCGGTCGCTATTTGCGACCAGCCATTGTCTCGCCCGATCCATCTCCGGGCATAGGCTCTGCACAGTCAGCCAGAATCTTTTTGAGTGGTCAGGCACCGCCAGATGCACGACCTCATGGGCGACAAGGTATCGGAGGACAAAATCAGGCGCCATGATTAGCCGCCAGTTAAACGAGAGATTTTGGAGGGCCGAGCAATTCCCCCAT
This sequence comes from Deltaproteobacteria bacterium, assembly GCA_019314085.1. The sequence goes on from JAFCZZ010000043.1 coordinate 1,628, forward strand.
TTTGTCTTCTGAGCCATTACATAAATCTTGTGGGGATACTTTCCCAGCTTTACCGTCAAGACATCAATCTGTTTTCGGATTTCTTCTTTGGCTTGTTTCCTCAGCCAGTTCTCAAGGCTGCCTGCCGCTGAAGTATTCGACCGTACGCCAAGAAGGATTTTAAGCTGGCCGTTTTCATAGAGAACCTTATTTGTTCCCTTGCGTTGGGCCTTTTCTGTAACCCTTACAGGTGTCATTTCCCCACGAAAAAGTATCGTACCGTTGTTTTTGTGAATGGGTTTCCGAACCATCCGGAGTCTTTCAACCCGTTCCAATTGGTTCATGATCCAATCCCGGCTCGATTTGAGAAACATCTCAATCTCAAGAAGGTTCTTCCCATCCGGCTGCACCACTTCAATGCCATCTATCCCCACGCGTATCCTCATTTTACGCGCTGACTTTGAAGGCACGAGGCAGTAATCCATTTTCCAGCCGTCCAGTTCGATTCTCTGTCGAGATGTCCCTTGAATCATTCCATCAGTTCCTTTTATCAGTTCTGACAAGCTCATCCATCGCTGCTTTCAGGAAGGGCGGATGCGGGTCATCTACATCGAAGCCCAATGCAGCATATGGTAACTTCCAAGATTCCGCCAGCAGGAACCGTTCAACTTTCTGCTGTCCACCCTTGTGATGGCTCCATCCCGCCGGAAGGAGACGATTCTCTCGTAGCTGTTGAACCATCCTTCGGGCACAATCGGCTATGTATTCTTCATTATCCGACCCAGCGTAAGCGCTAAGCGCTGTAAACAGCTCATATTCTCCTACTTTTGTGAGATTTAACCTTTCCGGTGCTGTCTTAAAATGTGCAGTCTCTTCAGCTACCGTCTGGAGCTCCCGGAGACGTTTTGAAGTTGACGGTAGGAAAAACCTGCATCATCCTCTGAAAGTTCCCGCGTCAGACTGGCTTCAAGTGCTGCCGCCTTGTCGGCAGGTGAAGGAAGGTCTTCAAGGTTTGCCATATAGTTGGAATCGATTTTGAACACGGGCAGATGTTCCGCTAGACTCACAAAGGTCATATTTTCCTCGATGAGTTGACGGGTTTTAGCAGCTAATTCGCCATAGGTCGTCTTTGCGCCGCGCTGCCGGCGCTTGTGTGCGATATAAATGCCGCAGAGCCAGTTATAGTTACGGCGGTGATCATAAAGACAGGGATCGGGTGCCACGGCTTCCCACAACCTTTCCAAGCTCTTGAAGTTGTGTTCAAAATTCTTTGCCGCCTCGGCGAGGCGCAGACGGCGCAATGCCGCCAGTAGGCAATCCCGGGTGTCCTCGATCTTGATATCCTCGAAAAGCTCCATACACCGAGCTACTTCGCCCGGAACCAGAGATTTCAGGGCATCCCAGTCGATAAGCGATTCCTCGCGGATATTTTCATCGAAGTTCAGAGCCTTCTCCAGATTCTGAAAGACACCGAAATAATCCACCACGAGCCCAGTCCGCTTATCCATCGTGGGGAGAGGGCGATTGGTCCGGGCGATGGCCTGGAGCAGGTTATGATCCCGTAGCGGTTTGTCCAGATACATGACCTGTTCCACTGGGGCATCAAATCCTGTCAGGAGCCGATCGCAAACGATCAGAATTTTCAGAGGCGGCCGCCAGTGTGTCCAGTCGTCGCCATAGCTTTCCTTGTTCCATTGCTCCCATTCTACAGGCGTCAGTTTGAAATAATCGATCAGCTCATCCGATTTCTGCTTGGTGTAATGGAACCGCTCCAATTCCGGTTCGTCGTTCTGGCCAGCGGAGATGATGACATCGGACCATTCCGGAGGCAGGCCTCGCTCCTTGAGCTTGATGTCGAGGGCGTTCTTGTAGCGAACGCAGGCCAGGCGGTCCACCGCAACGAACTGCGCCTTGAAACCGCTGGGGTCAGGATGGGCGAGAAAATGTGCCAGTATTTTTCCCAATACGATATCGATACGTTCCGGGTGACGGGCGAGTTCCTTCCATTTGGATTTCTTGCGCTGGACAAGGTCCTTGGCCTCTTCATCGTCAATTTCCATCTCCTCGCACATTTCTTCGTAGCCGATGCTGAGTGCCTTTTCATCGGCATTGAAGGGCACCTTATCCCGGATATAATGCACCTCCAGGGTGGCGCCGTCCTTGATCGAGCGCTTGATGCCGTAATAGCTGAGATAGCGTTCCTGCTCGCCATTCTGCATCGGTCCGAAATCGCGATGGGTGTTTGTCATCGTCCGGTCGATGGGCGTTCCTGTCAGGCCGAAGCGGAAGGCGTTGGGTAGTTTCACCCGCATGGTCATGGCGAAGCCTTCCTTCCCTTTGCCCTTCTGCGAGCGGTGGCATTCATCCACGAGGCTGATGATGTTATCCCGCTTGCGTGGGGCCAGATCGTCCATCCGTTGGAATGACTGGATGGTCGTGACAGCGGTTCCCTGCCAGTCGGTGCGGAGCTTCTGCTTCAAATCCTCCACACCGAGGGCCTTTTCCACGCTGGGGTAGTCGCAGGCGTCGAAATCATCTGAAAGCTGCGTTTTCAGATCCCTTCGGTCCACGACAATCAGGACGGTGGGATTGTTCAAAGCATGGTGACGCCGGAGCTTATAGGCGGCAAAGATCATCGTCAGGGATTTGCCGGACCCCTGGGTATGCCAGATCAGACCCGTCCGATCCTGATCAGTTGCGGGCTTGCCGATCAAGGATACGGTGCGGTCCACGATGTCGTTGACGGCCTCGAATTGCTGGTAACGGGCAATCTTCTTGGTGACTTTACCCTTTTTGGTTTCAAACACTACGAAGTGCTGGAGAAAATCGAGGACATGGCAGGGTTTGAGCCGGAGCAGTCCCTTCACCGGGATTTCCAACGGGTCATCCGGCTCTCCGGCAACCGGGTCATTCCAGTAGCCCTTGTAATCCGGATAGAGGCTGAGCCATCTTCCCCACCAATCCATATGCCGCTCGATCTCTTCCCGATTTGCATCGTGGAACAGGATGGTTCCGTAACGAAATTCGTCCTCGTCCGCGGCAATGCAAAAGACGTTCGGCACCAGCATGAGGGGCGCCTGGCGCTGATAGCGATGCAATTGGTGCACCGCTTCCGTCCAGCCCTTGCCGCTGGTGATATAGCTCTTGTACTCTGCGATGACGAGGGGAATGCCGTTCACGAGTAGAACCGTGTCATCGCGGCATTCCCGCACTCCCTGGATGCGGTACTGGTTGGTGGCCGTATAATCGTTCAATCCCTGCCTGGCCGGATCGAATTCGATGAAGCGAACGGTCTTGGCCGATTCGCCGGGGAGGATTTCGACGGTGGCTCCGTCCCGGAGCAGATCGACGGTGGCGCGGTTCGCCGTCAGTTTGTCCGGGTGGAACATGGCCTTGCGGAGGGCATTCACGGCCAGGCGGGCCTGGGCTTTTGTATTGACATCCCGGTTGATGCGGATAATAGCCTCGATCAGGAGCGACTCGACAAGGGGATCTTCGATGGGGCGCTCAAATTCCTCCATCCCCGGCTCGTCGCGGTACGTCCAACCGAGCCCTTTGTCCGCCGGATCAGCGGTCCCGTCACCTGAAAGCCAGCGGAGAACCGGAAGTTCGACATAACCCCGTTCAGTCATGATGCCTCCATAGAAAGTATTTTATCGATAGCATGGTTGACACGCACCTTGCCTGTCAGGAGATCGTGCATGAGGGCTTTTTTCAATTCTCGGAGGGTGGTTTCTTTTTCCATCAGTCCACCGGTTATTGCCTTTGCCGCCTTGATCATATCAGAGATCTTTTTCTGTTCTTCCAATGGAGGAAAGGGGAAGCGAAATGCACGAAGCTGGGTTTTATTGATGGATGCCAAGTTGGTTGTGCGCTTTGCCACGCGAAAGAAGTAACGCTTTGCGATATCCGACTCCACGACAAATGCGAAATAGTTGGGATCAAGCAATTGCCGATTCGATCTGACCCGAAAAATATGATTTTGATGAAGACAATTCTGAATCTGTCCGTCCCAGATCGTTCCCCTCCCCAACTTGTCGATGTCGCCACCTTCCGTCATCAGCACGTCACCAGCCTCAAGGCGGTACCGTTCTACCTCATCAACAGGAACACGAATGGTCTTGATGGATGATAAATCCAGATGTCCATCCTGAACATTGGCCACGCGCAAATAGGGTAGTTCGACAGTCTTGAAACCTGAAACGTCTTTTCCCAAGGTCACACCTGACCCGACTTCTGCAACCTCATCGACTCTGCTCATCACCCACCGACGGTTTTGCTTCGGGGCGGTCTGCAATTTATGGAATACGCCATTTTCCAGGAGGTCATGTAATAATGAATGCTCCAGTTCCTGCGCCCTTAAAACCGCCTCCCGAGTCTGCTCAATTGCCTTATCCACGACATCGAGGATGCGGACGATTGCTTCTTGCTCTTCGGGTTTAACAGGGAGCCTAAGAGGTAATCTTAGTAGCAAATCTTGGTCGAGATGAGGGACGGCCGTACCGGTTGTCGTTGAATTGAGAAAAGGAAAAAGAGAAGAGAGTAAATGATAAAGGTAACCTGGATTCAAATCGTTATGGGCATGGAACTTTAGAAGTGTCGAACCTAAAACACCAGAAAAGCCTCTCACTGCATACCCTGATTTTGACCCATCAGCAATCATAATGATGTCCGTCTCAGTTACGGAGGGCAAATTCATGTCCTCCGTGAAGAGATGTGCACCGCCACGTAGTCCTTCCATCAATAAATATGGTGTCGAGTGTTCAGTGAGTTTGTCTGAAATGACTGATGGAATCTTGCCTTTAATCGTAGTTGCCATCTGGCCGACGATCTTGACCATCCAATCATGAGGAAAGGTGTCCCGAAATGAGGCCCAATAAATTGGGTTTGCTCCCGGCGGGCGTTGTCTAATTGTTGGATTCATACCCTATCGCTTTTAAGAGTATTTTTAATTTATTTTCAGCACCAGCCAGCTCACATTGCTTTGCTTCGAGCTTTTTAAATGCAGCTCCCACCTCAACCCTTGGTTCTGGCTCAAAGGTGTCCACGTACCGTGGGATATTGAGGTTGAATTCGTTCTCCTCGATCTCGTCGAGACCGACGACACGGGCATGCTTGAGGAGCTCATCCGGATCGGCGTAAAGGGCAACGAGTTCCTCGCCGACCGTCGTAACAGCCTGCCGGTCCTCTTCCGCCCGGCGGCGGGCTTCGGCCATCTTTTCGTCCCGCTGGACGATCTTTGCAGCAGGTTTGGTCCGTTGTTTTTCCAGTGCTTTGATTTTTTTCTCCATCACTTTCTGCTCTGTCTTTTGTGTCATATTTCCAAGTTCAGTTTTGGCGTCAGTCAGCGCGGCATCGATGGCCGTCACCTTGTCCGCATCGCCCTGGTACTCGGCTTCGATCCGTTCGACCTCTTCCCGTTCCCGCTCGTCGATCTGGCGGTGAATGCGTTCGCGATGTTTTTCCACCAATACCGCAACCTTTCCGGGATCACCGTAGGCGTGGTAATGGACAATGATCCGTATCACATCCTGGGGGCGGAGTTCATTCTGGCTGGAGAGCTCCCGGTAATGGCGCGCCGCATAGACAAGGAGAACCTGATCGCGCCGCTCAATGGGTCTGTCCTTCCTCAGGATAAGCAGACAGGCCGGGACACCCGCTCCGTAAAAGACGTTCAGAGGCAGGGATATGACTGCATCGATGAGTCGGGATTCCAAAAGGGCCTGACGAATAAGGTGTTCGTCATCGGCCTTCCGGCGTTTTACCTTGGGATTTCCGTTTTTGTCAAATTTGTCGATCTCCTCCTCGATCGCCGGCTGCCCCCGGAAGAGCACCCCCTGGGGACAAACCACGCCGGCCCTACCCGAATCCGTCAGCGAGGCGACGATGTGGAGAATGAAGGCATAATCGCCATAGCTCGCCGGGGGGCTATGGAAGGCTGTTCCGCGTCCGAAACGCCCATGAGGATCTTTGTAGCCCTCTTTTCCGAAGACCTCCTTCTTGAGCTTATCTTTCTTCTTCTTATCGTCCGTCTGCTGCTCGGGACGGAGCCACCAGAAATCGTCGGAGAAGGGGAAATTGGCAAGGACGGTGGAGAACCTTCTGACCCGCCCATCTTCGAGAAACTGGGGATCTGTAATGGTGCTTACCCCGCCGCGTATATCCGCCTCCAGGCCGTGAAGAACGGAATTGATCTTGCCGATGGCGAAGTTGCCCCAGTTCATCTCCTGACCGAAGTAACGCGCGGCGGTCCGAGTGTGACCGTGCTCGGTCAGGAAATCCGCCGAGTGAATGAGCATTCCGCCGCTGCCGCAGGTGGGATCATAGATCGTATCTCCGGCCTTCGGTTCCAAAATGCGGACGAGGGTATCTACCACCTCCGGCGGCGTGAAGAATTCGCCGGCTTTCGCACCGGCATCGTCGGCGAACTGTTTGATGAGGTATTCGTAAGCCCGGCCCAGGATATCGGAAGGGACGCTCTGGTTGGAAAGGTCGATCTCGTCGAAATGCTGAATGAGGGCATGCACGACTTCATTGGGAATAAGCTTTTTCCCGCTGCCGTCCGGGGCGGCCTGGTTCCAATCGACGGTGAAAACGCCGCGCAACTCTTCGTTGCTGTTGGAAATGGCGCGCATGGCCCCGGTAAGCTTCTCGCCGATGTTTTTCGAAATGGCAAGGATATCGCCCCAGCGCGAGCCGTCGGGGATTGAAAACCGGTGTTCGCCGCGGGCGCGGAAGACGGCCTTCTGTTTCTCCGTAAATTTGCATTTCTGCTGACGTTCCAATTCGGCAATGGCCTCAGCGGATTCATTTTCCCATTGATCGCAGAGACGTTTGTAGAACATGAGCGAGAGGATGTAATTCTTATAATCTTGCCCGGCGGTTTTGCCTCGGAGGATATTTGCAGCGCCCCAGAGATGGGCTTCCAGTTGTCGCTGAGTGAGTTTCATTTTTCCTTTCTGATTCCCTTCATGAGTCGATTGTTACCCTCTATCTTTGCTCATCACTCTTATTCTCTGCCCGTGCCCATGATGGTGATGATGATGATCATCATCACCAATATTTTCTTTGCCCTCTCTCAATAACTGTGCCCACGAGGCATAATGTTATTTCTCTTTCTCGATAAAGTTACTGATCCAGGAAGCAAGTTCTTCGACATTATCCGTGTTTGCAACGGCCCACAGGATTCTTGCCGGGCTCTTCCCTTTGAGTACCTTTGCCGGATGATCGCTGTATTTTTCGAAGTCCTTTGAAAATTCCTCTTTGAATTGCCGGGCCAACATGCCTTTTTCAGCGCCTTTCAGATGAGTGAATTCGAGGGTCCGTTCACATTGAAAAAGGCTGTCCAAAGGACTCTTTGCATCTTTATTCAAACTCAAAAAACCAAGAAGGAGGTGGATCTTCGCGCCGATGATCGCCCAGTCGGCAGATGAACGATTCAGCCCTTTTCTCACGTACAGGCTTTGGAAGTCGTTGGTTCGTTTTAACAGGCTCTTATCATTTTCCAGATCCATGACGGAAAGCTGCTTTATTTGCGCCATCATGTCTGAGAAGATGTCAGTTATGTTCACGGTTAGTGAACGTTGGCGGGCCTCCGATTCTGCCCGAGCCAGAAAAGATTCTTCGATACGGCTAAAATCGATATTATCCCGGTTGAATTCGAGTAACCAGAAGATGTCATAGATTTGCTTAATCTGCTCGTCCGCCCGATCCATGGGAATACCGATGGTATTGGGTCCTAAAGTTGTCAATTTGTCCCCGATCAGATCATCCAACGGAAGGAGTTGGTAAGTCTGCTCCGTCTCCAAGGCAAAGATGTGAGGGGAGGATATCCTCTGAATCGACAGGGCTTCGTCTGCAAAATGAAACTCTATTTTGATTTCCTGAGCACCGGCAATCTTTTTCCCGAATAGTTCCTTTTCCGTGCAAGCCGAGGGGACTTCCATGTAGTAAGTCATCATAGGAAGATTGGTCTTGGGCACTTTTGGTGTATGCGGTCGTGCCTTGAAAAGTTCCTTCGTGCCTTTGAACTTTCGTTCAATAGCCTCTAGGACTTTTTCAACCTCTTCGATTCCCATGGCACAGATCATATCAATGTCTACGCTGGTTCGCTGGTATTCAATGGGCAGATAGAACTGGGCGGCGGCGCCACCCTTCAGGACGATTTTATCCTTCAAAATGGCCTGGATTTGCAGGAAGATCTCCAGGTCCCACAAAAAAAGCTCCATCCTCGCCAGACTGTTGAATTTGAGTTTTTCCAGACGCGCCGCAAGGGTGTCGCGGTCAAAACACTTTCTGTCATGTATCAAGGCATTATCGTCAAAGTTCATTTATTGATTTCGCTTTCTCAGAATATTGACAAATTCCACCGCGGCGTCCGTAATGGCATCGTACTCCACGATGTGCCGAATATCCTGCTGGATATTTCTGCGAGAAGCGATCTTGACCATCCGATTTGTATTCAAGGATATTCGCCGCCTCATGTTGAGGTAGATCCTAACCAGTTCTTGCATCGAAAGGGGATAGTTCCTCCGGCTGACTTCATAATAAAGATCGACAAAGGCTTTTTCAAAAGAGGCCAGGCCATTTGTTGCATAGGTGAACTCTTGGGTGGGAATAAGCAAGGCAAGTTCGCCGATGGAAGACATTTGCCGGATGGCAGGATAGTCCTGAATATTAGCATAGGGGACAACGTCGATCTTATTTCGGGCGAGAATATTGGTAACCTCATCGGCGTCACTTTTCCCAGCGAATAGAAGAACAGGATATGTTTCTGGGACATGTTCCGCGAATACCGCCAGGATGTCCAGGCCGGAGATGAAGAAATCATGTCCGGTTTCCCTGAGGACGTTGAGTATCCCGCTCGCCAGCGTTGAGAGGATAGGCTGGATCGATTCTGCTCGCCTGTTCTGAAAGGAGTACAGCCCCTGTCCGATACGGGAAATATGGCCTTTATTTGTAAGCTTATGTAGAGTCCAGTATAGGGTCGATTGCTTCTCTTGCAGAACGGATGCAGCGTCGGAAATGGTAAAGTCGGGTTTGTCCTGGAACCGTTCCCGGAGAAACTCGGCCTTGTCGTCCAATTTTAGCCTGCCTATCAGATTCAATAGGTCTTTTGCTTTGCTCATATCTAAACTCCCGACTATTTCATGGCACAAAATAGCCAAACAATCAACAATAAAAAGTCGCAAATACCACCTTTGCGACTTTTTATTGGCAAGAATGACCTGCCCCTCATTTCCAACTCCTGTCTCGCTTCTTCGCTTTTCCCAAAATCATAACTTCCTCAATCGCTCCTAAAAGATATCCTTCAAATTCGGTATCCTAGACGCGAAGTGTAACGAAAGGGGGTTCAACGAGACAAATTCAATACATGCGATCCGAAGGTCTTCTATGATTTTCTCAGATCGGATGCGAAGCGCAATTCTATAATCTCTTCTTTTCCTCCTATTCGAAGAGGTGTTCCGAATGGTCTTTATGCTGATTTGCAGTCTTGTATACCTTCGACGAAGGCAGTTCTAAAGAGTACAGGAAGCTATAAATAAATAGGACTACCTAATACTGTGTAACATTTTTTCTATTGAGTTTTATCGTCACGTCCAGACGAAAAAATACATACTTAGAATGTCAAGAACATCAATACCCGAAATAATCTGTATGAAATATTTTGTGCCTCTCTGACCTGTGCAATTTTTTATCGGTTGATCAGACCATGTAACTTTTATATAGCCGTCATAAGTTTCTCCGGTTTCATCCCAATGAGATAGAGAATCATCAGCGACCAGTTTCTGAGGGTTGCATAGATGATTCCCTCCTTTTCCCATCTCCGGGCCGATGTGCAGACCTTCTGTCTGCTGATGTAAATGGGGCGCTTAGTTTTCTTAATCCGCCTCATAATCTCTACATCTTCCATAATGAGAATTTCTTTGAATCCGCCCAGGTCTTGAAAAAAGGACCTTCGTATAAAAATGGCCTGGTCACCGTAGGGAATCCTCGTGACGCGGGAGCGAATCGAGGCCGCCGTTTCAATAAGCCGCAGAAGAAGATTTTTCGAATCTATTTCTAGATCAAAGGCCCCTGCGACGTATCGGTTATTTCTCATTACAGACGCG
>JAFCZZ010000044.1:0-9085 GCA_019314085.1 Deltaproteobacteria bacterium
CTACGGCATGATCCTCGCCGTCGGTCCGACAGGGTCCGGAAAGACAACGGCCCTCCACTCCGCGCTGCACCACATAAACAGGCCGGAGACCAAGATCTGGACAGCGGAAGATCCCGTAGAAATTTCACAATACGGCCTCAGGCAGGTACAGGTCAATCCAAAGATCGGCTTCGACTTTGCCAGTGCCATGCGGGCATTTCTCAGGGCCGATCCGGACGTCATCATGGTGGGGGAAATGAGGGATTACGAGACGGCAAAGATCGGGGTGGAGGCGTCGCTTACGGGGCACCTGGTCTTCAGCACCCTCCACACGAACAGCGCCCCTGAAACGATCGTACGACTGCTTGTTCGGACACTGTGCAAGAAATGCAAGGAGGAATACCATCCAACGAGAGAAGAATACGATGAACTGGCCACAAACTACGGGGAAGAGCTGTTTGCCGGACTGGATATACCCTACAATGATGACTTCAAGTTTTACAGGGCTAACGGATGCAGCTCGTGCGGCAAAACCGGCTATAAGGGGAGAATGGGGGTCCACGAACTCCTTATAGCGACAGATGAAATTAAACGGCTTATACAAAGGCATGAAAATGTAGAGACCATGCGGGACATGGCAATTTCCCAGGGGATGTCAACCCTCCTGCAGGACGGGATCATGAAGGTTATACAGGGGTACACGGATTTCAACCAGGTACGCAGGGTGTGTATAAAATAATTTTCAATGTGTAATTGTGAATTTTTAATTAAAAAGATTATCACGAGAACAAGAGGGCAGGGCCATATTGAATTCTGGATACGTAGCTCTTTTGTCATTTCTGAAGGAACTTTAAAATTAAGGGCTTCATTGAATATTGATCATTAAACATTAAAAATTCAACATTGCCTCATCAATCCTTTACCATCTTCTGCCACTCGCTTATCCGGCCGAGCGCCTCCAGGGGAGTCATCTGCAAGACATCAACCTCCTTCAATTCACCGATCAGGCGCTGTTCCTTTCCCGTAAAGAGGTTCAGCTGACCGACGGTATCCCTCCCTCGCGACACCTTGCTCCTGCCGATCTTCGGCATGCCGATCTCATCCAGTTCGCCCCTTTCCAGGTTTCCCAGCACCTCCCTGGCACGTGACACCACCTCCCCGGGAACGCCCGCAAGACGTGCTACCTCAATACCATAACTTCGGTTCGTCCCTCCCTCAACAATGGTACGCAGAAAGATCACCCGGTCACCCCACTCCTTGACCGCAACACTCAGGTTCTTCACCCCATCCATAGTCCTCGCCAGATCCGTCAGTTCGTGATAGTGGGTCGCGAAGAGTGTCCGAGCCCCGAGTCTGACCGCATCGTGTATATATTCCGCCACCGCCCAGGCGATGCTGAGGCCGTCGAAGGTGCTTGTCCCCCGTCCGACCTCATCCAGGAGTATCAGGCTCCTCGCCGTGGCGTTCTTCAGGATGTTCGCCACCTCCGTCATCTCGACCATGAAGGTGCTCTGCCCCGATGACAGACTGTCTCCCGCCCCTACCCGGGTAAAGAGTCGGTCAACCACACCTATATGAGCCTCCGTGGCAGGGACAAAAGACCCCATCTGCGCCATCAGAACGATCACCGCCGTCTGGCGTATGTAGGTTGACTTCCCCGCCATATTGGGCCCGGTGATAATGAGAAATCGGTTTTCGATACAGTCCATGATCGTGTCGTTGGGTACAAAGCCGCCATTGGTGTCCATTCTCTCCACAACGGGGTGTCTCCCCCCTCGTATCTCTATGCGATCATCACCATTGACGCGCGGGCAGCAGTAGTTATACCGCTCCGCAACCTCCGCCAGGGAGGCGATGGCGTCAAGATCGGCAAGATACGAGGCCGTCATCTGTATCCTCAGTATCTCACGGGCTATCTTCTCTCGTATCTCTATGAATAGCTCGTACTCCCTCTTCTTCCTCCGCTCTTCCGCACCCAGGACAAGCGCTTCATATTCCTTCAGCTCTTGGTTGATATACCGCTCCGCATTGACCAGTGTCTGTTTCCTGATGTATTCATCAGGAACCATAGCGCTGTTCGCTCTGGTTACTTCTATGTAATACCCGAACACATTATTGAATCCTATCTTGAGGCTACCGATCCCCGTCTTCTTCCTCTCCTTCTCCTCCATGGCGGCGATCCACTTCTTCCCATCCGTGCACAGCGCTATGAGCTTGTCCAGCTCACCGTCATACCCCTGTTTGATCACATAACCATCACGGATGGTCGCCGGGGGATCCTCTGCTATCGCCCCCTCTACCAGGTCCGCCATATCGGACAGGTCATCGAGAGCACTGCGCATCGTTGCTGTCAGGGGAGATTCCAGCCTCGAGAGGGCATCTTTTATCGGTGGAACCAGCCGCAGCGACCGTCCCAGGGCGATCAGATCTCTTCCATTTGCAATCCCCATGGAAACCCGACTGCCAAGGCGTTCGAGATCATAGATGCCGGCAAGGGCTGTGCGCAGCTCCCCCCTGAGCAGGTGTTCGTCCTTGATCTCCGATACGGCGGCAAGCCGTGCCCTGATCCCGTCGGGATCGATGAGGGGATACGTAAGCCACCGGCGGAGCCTTCTCCCCCCCATGGCGGTCGTTGTCTCGTCAAGGACATGAAAGAGGGAGCCTCTTTTTCTGCTCTCTTGGATGGTGACAAAAAGTTCGAGATTTCTCTTTGCGGTGTCATCCATGACCAGATAATTTTTTATATCGTACCACTGGATGTCATTGATGTGATCAAGGCTGTCTCTCTGCGTCTCCTTCACATACCGCAAAACCGCCCCCACGGCGCCGGTCATCGCCGGATGTCGCTCAAAATCAGCCTCTCCCGCGCCTTTCCTGAAGAACTCAGCGATAAGATCCGATGCACCGTCCACAGAGAAATAATCGGCCGGCAGCCAGCTTATGCTGCAGTCGGGGGATCGCCCGGTAATCGTCCCCGCAAAATCACCCCCTTGCAGGTCTTGACACATGATGATCTCTTTGAAGCCACATCCGCTTATCTCTTCAAGAAAGGTTTCCCTGTCATCAGATTCCGTCGTACGGAACTCGCCCGTCGAGATATCCACACAGGCAAGGCCGAAGGAGGTGTCCTGCACCGTAATGCCTGCCAGGAAATTATTCTCCTTGGCGTTCAGGTTGTCGGAATCGACAACCAACCCCGGTGTAACGATCCGCACGACCTCCCTCTTTACGATCCCCTTCGCTTCCCGGGGGTCCTCCATCTGTTCGCATATGGCAACCTTGTAACCATGTTCAACGAGCTTCGATATATACGCCGCGGCCGCGTGATAGGGCACACCGCACAGCGGGATTGCATCCTCCTTGCCCTTGTTCCTGGATGTTAGCGTAATCTGCAGGACCTTTGAGGCTACCTGCGCATCTTCAAAGAACATCTCATAAAAATCACCCATCCTGAAAAAGATAATGCAATCCCTGTGCGCATCTTTTATCTCGAGATACTGTCTCATCGCCGGCGTAAGATTCTTTGTTCCCACCCATCACCCCTTTGGTTCAACCAACGCGTTTTCACCGATTCTCCTATCACAAAAGATCCTCTTTTAACAGGTCGGCATTGAACAACCCTTGCGAGTTCCCTCGCTTGATGATAGCATCGCTCAACGTTTTTTTCGGGCACGGGGGAAAGGTATGGAGCCCGGATTGATCAAAAAGATTTTTTATGCGGAGCAGCAGGGGGCCTATGGAAGGGCAGACAAACAAGGATGCCAGCAGAAAGACAATTGACCACTCTACGGACAGCCTGACCGGTTTGGTAAACTACGATGTCTTTCAGATTATCCTCGAATGGGAGTCCGTGAGATCGCGCAGATACGGCACATCCTTTACCCTTGCCCTTCTCGACATAGATTCGTTCTCCCTCTATAACAAACAAAAGGGCACGTCGCAGGGGGATGATGTCTTACGGAAGGTTGCACGGATCATCAGGAAGACGATTCGTCGATGCGATATCGCGGCGCGGTATTCCGGAAACGTTTTTGCCGTCATCCTGACGAAGTACCCCGCCGAGCCCTCACATACGGCGGTGGAACGCATACGGGCCGAGGTTGAGGCATTTACCCGGGGAGAGGTGACCCTGAGTGCGGGACTGACAACGTGTCCACAGGATGCCGCGTATGGGAATCTGCTTATAGATAAGGCACAGGAGGCCCTGACCGTTGCCAAGACCGGTGGGGGGGACAAGATATATTTCCTCAAGGGCGAAGGACAGCCGACAATCATCAAGAAAACGCGGATACTGCTTGTCGGAAATGCCGAACAGATAAAAGATACGGAGACTCTTATCGAAACCTCTGATCCCAACTGCGAGATTATCAGGGCCTCTGGCGGAGACGAAGCACTTTCCCTCATAGACAGAATGAAAGTTGATCTGATCCTGATGGACGCCGTGATGCCGAAACCGGACGGCTATGCGGTGTGCCGCCGCCTCAAGGAGAATGAAGACACCCGTATTACCCCTGTCATCATACTCACCTCCTCGGATGACAGGAAAGACAAGATCCGCGCGATAGAGGCGGGGGCAGATGACTTTATGATAGCCCCCCCCGACAGGATTGAACTGATGGCCAGGACACAGTCCCTCCTGAGGGAGAGCGCCCTCAACAGGAAACATGCCAGCATAGAAAGCGTCCTCATGTCGATGGCAAACGCGGTGGAGGCGAAAGATGTATATGCCCAGGGACACAGCGTGAGAGTATCGGATATGGCCGTGACCCTCGGCAAGAAGATGAATCTGTCGGAAGAAGAGATCGATGCCCTGCGCCTCGGGGGTATCCTGCATGACATCGGAAAGATAGGGGTGCCTGGGGAGATTCTGAACAGACCGGGAAGGCTGACACCCGATGAGTTCGAGATCGTGAAGACCCACCCCGAGGCGAGTTGCAACATATGCCAGCCCCTGCAGAAGACCCTCGGCCCCGCCCTGGACGTCATCAGGCACCACCACGAAAAGCTGGACGGAAGCGGCTACCCGGACGGTCTTCAGGGGGACGATATATCCATCATAGCTCGCATAGCGGGCATCGTGGATATCTTTGACGCCCTTATTGCAAATCGGGCATACCGTCGCGCAATGTCCCGGGAAGATGCCTTTGAAATCCTGAGGAAGGAAGCAGACGAAGGAAAACTTGACAAAGTGATTGTCGGACATCTCATAGATATGGTAGGCAAAGCCTGACAGACACACGGAGATATATCCACAACAGGCTCACCTCACGCATTCGGGGTGCCGGGAAATCCTCCGGCGGCAGAAGACCGACCCCACACCGTCCATAGAAGCCACCGCACACAAACTGCATGAATAACTATAACGACAAACCCAACTTGAATGACATGTCTCTTGAGGAGATCGAAGGATTTATTGCCCGTCTTGGAAAGGAAAAATACCGGGCACGCCAGATCATGAAGTGGATATACCGATCGGGCGCTACAGACTTTGATGAGATGACCAATCTCTCGAAGGTCTTCAGAAAAGAGATAAAAATACTGGCCCGTATCTCACTCCCCCTGATCGAAGAGACACAGGAATCACGGGACGGCACGAAAAAGGTCCTCTTCCGGCTGGAAGACGGCTGTTTCATAGAAAGCGTCCTGATCCGTGAAAAGAATCATTGGACCCAGTGCGTGTCTACGCAGGCCGGATGTGCCATGGGGTGCAGATTCTGTCTCACCGGCCGATATGGTCTGGAGAGGAATCTCCTTCCCTCCGAGATCGTCGGGCAGATAACGGCCCTGCGCTTCAACACACCGGAAGGGGAGGACATAAAGAACATTGTCATGATGGGAATGGGAGAACCCCTGGCCAATTATGAAAACACCCTCAAGGCAATCGACATTATCACCTCCGACGCGGGGGCTGGATTCTCCAAGAGAAAGATAACTGTTTCCACATGTGGAATAACGCCGATGATACGCAGGCTCGGTGAAAATGTCTCCGTCAACCTTGCCGTGTCCCTCAACGCCCCCGACGACCGGAGGAGGTCCTACCTGATGCCCGTCAACAAAAAGTTCCCCCTCAATGAACTCATAGATGCCTGCCGGGACTATCCCATGCCGAGGAGAAGAATGATCACCTTCGAATACATCCTGATGGACGGCTTCAACGATTCGGAAGAAGACGCAAGGATGCTCGCATCGCTCCTCAGGGGGGTACATTGCAAATTCAACCTTATCCCCTTCAACGAATTCCCGGGATCGGAGTTCAAGAGACCATCGGACAAAAAGGTACGGGCGTTCCATGACATCCTTGTACAGGAGCACTACACAACCATGACCCGTCCAAGCAAGGGGGACGACATATCAGCCGCGTGTGGACAGTTGAGCGGCCGCAGGCGCGGGCACCTATTGCCCGATTCATCTTCCTGTGATACTCTCGGTGAAAGATAACCTTCTGGGGGTGGTTTGTGAGAAAAATAATCTGTCTTGTTTTTATGGGCGTCTTTGTATTATGGCAGCCGGCAACCGCGCAGTCAGTGGCACAGTGGATTGAAAGGGGCACTGTCCTTGAGCGGCAGGGGGTCTATGCGGAGGCCGTAAAGGCCTACACAAGGGCGATAGCGCTTGATCCCGGCTCGGCTGATGCCTACCTGAAAAGGGGAACTGCCCGCTTCTCGGCAAAAAAGACCGACGCCACGGAGGCACTGGGCGATCTCACCGAGGCGATACGACTCACCCCTGAAAATGCCGAAGCCTATTACCGGCGCGGAATTCTCAATTACTACCTCATCAACAACGAGCAGGCCCGCAAAGACATGGAGGCTGCCGCTGCTTTGGGACACACGGACGCCAGGGAATGGCTCGGAAAGAAAAAGAGCCAAGGCACCGATGTGGCTGACGATGCTGTTTTACAAACGAGACCGGCCGTTTACTTCGATCATGACAGGGCCGATATCAAGGCATCCTACCACACACTCCTCAAAGTCATAGGCATCGCAATGACCGGAAAGTCGCACGTTTCCATCGTGGTATCGGGTCATGCGGACAGCACGGGCGCGGACGAGTACAATCAGGCCCTCTCGTTGAGAAGGGCAACTGCCGTAAAAGGGTATCTGGTGAAAAACCTGAGGGTCCCCTCACAAAGAATTGCCGTCAAGGCTTACGGTGCGGGTATGCCGGTTGCATCGAACAGCACAGAGAAGGGACGGGCCGCAAACCGCCGCGTGGAGATAGTCGGCATATCGGGTGATTGATAGCGAGAAGGTCAGCTGTGTGCCGGGAAACGATGCAAAGGGAGCCTGATGTTTCATCCCAGGGGCAATGCGGATCAACAGATGCAGTCACAGTTCATCCTATCGCTCAACCTCTCCAATCACGAACCATCCATCGTCTGAATCGGAGGCCGTGTCGACCAGGAGATGTACGATGCGCAGATCGGGATACCGGCCCTTGAGATCGTCAAGATCCACCGGCTCGAACTTTTCCTTGTTGTTCAGATAGGCCTGCTCTGTCAATGCGTTGGACTCGTAATGCTCCTTTGTTCTCTTGGAGATTTTATAGAGCGAATGTTCCTCCGGGCACTGGGTCTGCTGTATAATAAATGTCTTCCGGTTCTTGGCGGCCACCCCGGCGGCCCTTCGTCTGAGAGACTGGGTGATGAATGTGGCATCGAGGATGACCCCTGCGCCCTGCGACGAAAGCTCGTCTGCCAGGGAAAACATCGTGTCATATACGAGCGTCCTCTTGTCCATATTGGACGCCACCTTCTCGTCGAAGATATCCTCGCCCTTCAGGACATCGCGGCGGATCAGATCTGTCCGCAGCATCTTGTACCCCTTCATCTGTGCTACGACCTCAGTGGTTTCGGTCTTGTTCGTTGCCGGAAGCCCACAGGCAATCAGAATGGCATCGCCTTCGATCTTCTCTTCGACAAACTGTTTGAACGGTATCCTCATAAAGTGGCTCCTCTATAGATGATCGATTTCACCTTTTCGATACGTGGGCCTGCAGGTCAAATTGTCCTGCCACGTAATCGGGAATCTCGATCGTCCCCATCATCACGGGCTGCTGGTGGCAGTCGGATCCTCCCGTTACTATCAGCCCCTCTTCGCGGGCAAACGCACGGTACGCCTCGATGGTGCTTTCGCTGTGTCTCGAATGCCAGCATTCGACGCCGTCTATGTGCTCCAGCATGGTTTCACGAATGATGGTATGCTGCTGGGCCACAGACGGGGTAAGCGACACGAGAGAGGACCCATTGGGGTCATTGGGATGGGCGATCACCAACCGTCCACCGGCGCCCCGTATCAGTTCGGAGGCCTCTTCCAGGCCCAGCGACATTTTCGGCATATCACACTTCACAAGATATTTGGAGAATGCCTCCCGTTTGTCCCGAACGATACCCTGCGCTATCAAATAGTTGGCAATGTGCGGCCGGCCAAACGCCCCGTCAACGCTTGCCTGTATCTCTTCCATATCCTGATCCGTAAAGGCCCTCCGGCCCTCTTTCTGAAATTCCCGGTTGATATTCTCCAGTATCTTCTTCGCCCTTTTCTCTCTGAAATTCCGCATCTCAAGAAGCTTGCTCGTAAGAGATTCATTATGGATATCATACTCATAGCCCAGCAAATGAAGTTCCACACTCTTGCCATCCTTGAATACCGGGTGAGCAAAGGCTACACTGAGTTCAACACCGGGAATGTATGCTATTCCATACCGGTCGGCAAGGGCTATCGCCTTATCCTGGCAGTGGATTGCGTCGTGATCGGCGATCGACATGACATCAATCTCTCTCCGGGAGGCCTCGGCGAATATCTCCTCAAGCGTCCACCTCCCGTCCGATCCGTCCTTTGAGTGAATATGGAGATCAATCTTCATGGGTTACGTATCCATAGGCAAGATTGTAGTACTGCTGTGCTCTCTGGAAGGCCCCGTCCCGGGCGACACCATCGAGACCGCCATCATCCAGCATGAACGATGTGACCTTTGCCCTCACCATGGCCCGGTACACCTTGTAGAACTTCAAGACATCGCGCAGCGACACATCCTCCGATTCGTCTATATAGGCGCCGACAAAGGTATCGCCGAGGCCTGGCCTGCCGTTGAAGTCGAAGTCCAT
>JAFCZZ010000044.1:9091-16433 GCA_019314085.1 Deltaproteobacteria bacterium
ACAGAAACGCCACATCCGATGCCACATCCCCGAAGCGGAACCGCTCGTTGAATTCAATGCAGTCAAAGACCGAAATCGCATCGTCCTCAATGCATATGTGCTCGAGATGGAGATCACCATGGCAGTCCTTGATGTGTCCCTGCGCTATGCGCATATCGAACAGGGCCGCATTTCTGTCCATGAACGACCGGCTCCATGACTCGAGGGCATCAAACGCCTTTCCGCTTATCGGTCCTTCCCTGTATTCCCTTGTCTGGTTGAAGTTTTCTATCACATTGGTGGCAATGACATCGGGCGTACCGAATTGCTGTGCCCCTTCATCGCTCGGGATATTTCCGTAGACCCGAGCGAGGTGTCTTCCCACGCGTTCGATATCACCTTCCGTTACTCTGCCTGTGTCCATGAGGCGGTAGAGCATCTTCTCTTCGGGGATTTTCTGCATCTTGACGGCATACTCGACAACGGCACCGCCACCGTCGGGCAGGAGATCCCCCTCTCTGCTCTCGGTGATTTCAACGATACCGAGATACACATCGGGGGCAAACCGCCGATTCAGTACGACCTCTTGCTCACAGTAATATTTTCTCTTTTCAAGAGTGGTAAAATCGAGAAAACCGAAATCGACCGCCTTCTTGACCTTGTACACGAGATCACCGGCGATAAAGATAAAAGAGATATGGGTCTGGATCAACTCCACGGCATCCGGTTTGTGGGAATAAAATGCAGGTTTCGACATCGATTCGACGAGTTTGGGATGGGTCATGCTGCCTCTCCTCTGTGTGAATTCGGGAGCGCCTTCCGGGGGACAACCCGAATCGCTCCACGGTGTCATAACAGTTTTCGAGATAATAACAAGCCCTAATCTAGGCAGAGAGGGAGATCGATTCAAGGAATGGGTTGACCTTTTCGCACGTCTCACGGGCGCTGGACGCAAAAAGCGGGATACGAAGAACGCGGGTACCTATCGTTTCAAAGTCTGTCTTTTCTGATCAGAGAGAACACTCCGGCATAGTCTGGATAGAGATGTGGTTGGGGTGTCATGCCGTTTGCAGTCATCCCTCAGCTTTTCCGAACCCTCCCTTTCCTGTCCTCACAAGAAAGATCAAACCACATCCAAGAAGAACTATCGTGGACGGTTCGGGAACGGGCCCCGAGGCCGGCATCTGATCAAGCGACATAACCTCGCCTATGTACCATCCGTCGCTGCCGTAGAAAGCCTGCAGGAACCACTGGTCACTGCTATACAAAACTTCATAGTACTGCAGCTCATTTTCCGGAGTCTCATCAGACTTGTCATCGTCGGAATCCGTCACCCAGACCCCCAGATAATCGCCGGTTATATCGTCGTAGTCATACCCCCAGACCGTTATGGCGTGGCCTCCAGGTCCATACAGGCCAAGCGTCACTCCGTCGCCCGTATGGAGATACTGGTCAATCGCCGACAGGGCCAGATTGTCTTCCCAGGTCCTCGCATAGTAGTCGGTAACGTCTTCCCCCGGATAGAAGGTCCCACCCGATCCATCCACCTGAGACCAGCCTGCCTCGCCCTGCATGGCATTGGTCCCACTGAACCACCACTCCCAGCCAAACTCGGGGAGGCCGCCCTCATCGGTCCAGTTGTCCTGGTAATATCCAAAGATCGCGTCTTCACTGGTACTGTAGATATCGCCCCACCCTGTCGAGACAAGAGCATTGGCCACTGCCGCCGCCCAGCACATCAGGTCGTCTTCGGTATTGGTCGGACTCTTTTCAGCATCGATGACAGGATTGGTATCAAAATCATACCCATAATACGTTACTATGGTTGCAGAGGCCGAGCCCATCACGAGGATGACGCTCAAAACCACCATAGCACAACTGGTTATCCATCTTTTCATAACAGCCACATCTTCCCTGATAAGAGGTCCCTTCTGGAACAAGTGATTGTAAAAACGAGGCGATTGTATGTCAAGGACAAAAAATCATGCAATATCCCCTATGGGCAGTAATTATGGAATATTGGGCAAACAGAAGATCCTGTGGCGAACGGGGAGAAGGGCCGCCGAGCGGATCACAAGGAGGCATTGGGGCAGAGAGCCCCAGCCGCGGTGGGGTGGAAGCGGGTCTTAATGCTATTTTTTATTCTTTGTTCCTTTGCTATCCTGATTCTCCGCAAGACGTTTTTTTGTCTCACGTATGAAGTATCCGGTCTTGTAATCCATGCCCAGGCGGGCGTAGTTTTTTTCAACGGACTGAAATCTCCCCAAGGCGGCCTGGTATTCCCCGATGGTAAAATAGAACCGCCCCACGTAGAATTCATGTTCGCCAAGCATCTTCCTGCATTCTTTTACCTTCTCCTCGGCCAGAAAGGAAAATTTACTGCTGGGAAACCGTGAGAGGAGCTTCTGCAATGCCTGCTCCGCCATACGCGTTTCCGTCTGATCCCGGTCTATCCCCTCCATCTGACTGTAGTGACACAGGCCTATCTGGTACATCACGTAGGGAAGATTCTCGTTGGTTGGGTGAAATTCCCCGAAATCGGCATAGTTAGCTTCCGCGGAGACATAGTCCCCGTCACTGAAATACGAGTCAGCCACCCCCAGCTCGGCAGGTATCGCATACGCGTTGAGGGGATACTCTTCCGCCAGTCGCTGGAACAGTCCGATCGCCTTCTGATAATTTTCCTCCTGATAGTTCTCCTGCCCCTGTGCGTACAGGGCCTCGGGCGTGTTTGGCCTTGAAGATCCCTCCCACCATGACCAGCAACCGGTAAGGGCAAACAAAAGGATACCCGCAAGAACGATCCGTGCATATTTCATAGCTATAACACCTTTTTTAGAGATTCTTCCAGCCGGCCCTTGGGCATAAGACCGGTCAGCGTGTCCACAAGTTTACCGTTCTTAAAAAAGAGAACCGTCGGTATCCCCTTTATGCCATGCTTGTCGGCGATAAGAGGATTTTCATCTACGTTAACCTTTGCGACCCGCACTCGTCCCTCATATTCCTGCGCAATCTCTTCAATCGCAGGTCCCATGGCAAGACAGGGGCTGCACCAAGGAGCCCAGAAATCCACCAGGACAGACCCTTCCACCTTAATAACCTCATCAAAACTATCATCGTTCAGATGTATTAATAACCCTTCTCCCGTCATCGTGCCCCCCCCACAGACTATTCCTAATTGCCCAATGTAGTGGCTCGTTCCCTGAATGTCAAACACTATTTCGATACCATCCTTTAAGCGCTTTGACAGGAACCAGGGAATTTGATACAGGTACGGTTTATCCGATTTGGAACGAAAGGAGACTCTCATGAAACCGGTGGGCATCATCTCCGGCACCATCCCTCTGCATGAAGAGGATGTCTTCAAAAACCTGAGAAAGGCTTCCGTGGAGACCCCATTCGGGCGCACCCTGGTCTTCACCTCGGAGGTGGTCGCCTTTATACCGCGACACGGCGTGGACGCGGAGCATGCCATCCCCCCTCACGGAATCAATCACCGGGCAAACCTCGCGGCGTTACAGAGCATGGGCGTCGCAGAGATCATCGGGATCAACTCGACAGGATCCCTGAAGAGGGAGGTGGAACCGGGGACAATCATGATACCGGATGATTATATATCCCTCTCTGTACTGCCCACCATCTTTAACGACACAGCCATACATATAACACCAGCCCTGAATCGGGAAATGAGACACAGGTTGATCAGAACATCTGAGAAACTGGGCATTCCCGTACGGGAAAACGGCGTCTACTGGCAGACTTCCGGACCGAGGCTGGAGACAAAAGCCGAGATACGGCTGATGTCGCAGTTTGCCGATATTGTTGGGATGACCATGGCAAGCGAGGCAACGCTCGCGGCGGAATTGGGGCTTTCCTACGCCGCGATATGCTCCGTCGCCCCAAGCTGGCAGGAAGATATCTTAATATGCAGCGCCTCGCAGGCACGGGCCACCGCCATCTTGGCCAGCCCAAATCTCTTCGCGATCTCCCAGGATGAAAGGCACGATATCCGGCCGTCAACCAGCGCTTCCCGTATGGCTCCTTCCAGTTCAGGCGAAACCTCATCAGCCGGTTTCACGATCCTGCTCTCAGGGGTATATCCAAAG
This sequence comes from Deltaproteobacteria bacterium, assembly GCA_019314085.1. The sequence continues at coordinate 13,177 of JAFCZZ010000044.1, forward strand.
AGCCCCATCTGGCATCTGGTTAGCCGGGCCTCCATGAGATCGGCAGCCACACCCACCGCGGCAGGTGTCGTTTTCAGGTCGCTCGCGATCGTGTGCATAGCAGCGCATGTGATATGGTCATTTTTGATCTTATTCCTCACCGCTTCCGCAATCTCGGGAGCAGGCTGGGTCTCTGCGGCGTGTTTGGCGGCATAATGCCCCGCGTCTTCGTGTGTCATGATCTTCCTCCCAAAACTGTCCGTCTCCAAAGTGGGGTTTCTACATCTCTGTCAATAGCTGATACACTCACAAAAAATCAAGCTTAGATGGCAAAGTAAAAAGCTTCAAATTCAAGACGCGCAAGTCTTGAGGAATGAGGCGTACTTACGGTACGCCGCAGTGACGAAGGATGCAGCGGAACGCAGAAGTTGGACTTTTTACAAAGCCATCAATAGTTCATATAGTGAAAGGGCTCTATCGAGGAGAGCGCCGTGGCATCCAGCATTTCAAGGCCCGCATCCTGAAGTAACGTCTGTGTCGTCTCCAGTTGGTCGACATCGATCACAAAGACCGCCTTCTTGCGGCTTTCCAGGACAAACCCATAGGCGTTTTCTACGTTGATTCCATTATCGAGGAGGAGCTGGACCAGTCGGTCAAGTCCGCCCGGCCTGTCTTCGATCACGACCGCGATCACCTCCTTCATGCTCACGGTCAATCCCTCACCCTCCAGAATGGAACGCGCACCCTCCGGATCATCCACCAGTACATTGATCACCCCAAACACATCGGAGGTGGCGATGGTAATGGCGCGTATGTTGATCTTGCCCTTCTTCAGAATCCCGGTCACCTTCGCCAGTCTGCCCGGCTTGTTCTGTGCAAATATGGAAAGCTGATAGGCAATCATCCCCTTACTCCTCTCTGTTATCAATAACCCTGACCGCCTTCCCCTCACTCTTGGGGAGGGTTCCGGGTTCAACCAGCTCGACCTTCGGGGTTATCAGGATATCACTCTTCAGATCTTCAACGATCCTGCGCCTTAAGGCTTCGAGCTGTTGCAGATCCCCGGAGAAGAACTCCTTGCCCACCTCGACCTTGACGATCATGAGATCGTTGAATCCTTCTCTCTCCAGTATAATCAGGAAATTCGTCCCGACACCAGGGACATCCATCAGTCTCTTCTCTATCTGAATCGGAAATATATTGACCCCCTTCAGGATCAGCATATCGTCCGTTCTTCCCTTGATCCTCTCTATCCGTCGGTGGATTCTCCCGCATTCGCAGGGCCCGGGGATAATCCGCGTGAGATCCTTCGTTCGGTACCGCAGTATGGGCATCCCGTCTCGCAGGAGGGTCGTCATCACCAGTTCACCCTCCTCGCCGTCAGGAACAGGTTCAAGCGTGTCCGGATTAATAATCTCCACAATAAAGTTATCTTCCCAGATATGCATCCCGCCCTGGTACGGGCATTCAAAGGCCACACCCGGACCGTCCATCTCCGACAGCCCGTAGGAATTGTACGCCTTGAGACCGTAGAACTCCTCTATCTTCTTCCTCGTCTTTTCCGAATGAGGTTCCGCCCCCAGAAAGGCGATCGCCAGCTGCGTGTCGCTCTTGGGATCAACTCCTACCTCTTCAAAGACCGACGACAGGTGAAGGGCGTAACTGGGGATGATATGTATTGCCGTTGTTCCAAAATCCTGCATCAGCTGTATCTGCCGTTTGCTGTTCCCCGAGCCCGCAGGGATAATCAGCGCCCCCACCTTCTCAGCGCCGTAGTGGAACCCCAGGCCGCCGGTAAAGAGGCCATAGGTCATCATGTTCTGGAAGACGTCGCTCCGGCGCATCCCCGTCATGTACATGGAACGGGCAACGATATTGGTCCACTCGTTTATATCATCAAGGGTATGGAAGATAACCGTCGCCCTGCCGGTTGTCCCGGAAGAGGAATGCATTCTCACCAGGTCATCCTTGGAAACGGCAAGGAATCCGTAGGGCCAGTGATCCCGGAGATCATCCTTTGTCGTAAAAGGAATCTTTCTGATATCCTCCAGAGACCGTATCTCTTTCGGATCAAGGCCTATCTTCTTGAACAAGTCCCCGTAAAAACCGGAAGCGGAGGCCTTCGACACGCTCTTTTTCAGCCTCTCAAGCTGGAGTGCCTCCAGCTTCTCCCTCGGCATCGTTTCAACATCTTCTTCCCAGTACATCGTCTTTTCCTCCACCTCAAGTAGTGTCCGCGCACTATACAATCCGGGGGGTGATTTATCAAGCCAAAACCTCTCGGAACAAGGGTCGCTTCCTTACCCCTCTATCTCGGGGGAGGCATCGGGATCAAAGGGGTTCATCCTGACAGCCAGCGAAAAGAGGTGGGGATAGCTGGCCTTCAGGTGTCTCATATAATTCAGCCACTGGACGATCAGTGCGGCATATGCCCTCTTGATATCGATCTCGATATGCCGACGGTCGGCCTCCGAAAGACCTTCCACATCCTCCCGGTACAACAGTTCCTCGGCCAGGTGGAATATCGCCCACAGGAGGCTTGAAAATTTGTCATGCTCCAGGAGATTCGCATTCTGGATAAGGACCAGCATGAAGGGCCGTTTGTCCAGAAAGAAATCCTGCAGCGCCTTCAAATCGCCCCTTCGCACATCGATATCGGATTGGTACCCCTCACACCCTCCCCCCTTGGCCAGCCAGTCCTCGAAGCAGGCAAGCCCCTCCTTCACCTGAACGGCATTCTTGTCGAACCCGGAAAATATTCTCAGTAGCTCCGTTCCGATCTCGCTGAAGAAGGCACCGATGACCATGTTCAGTTTGTACAGTTTCGCCTTCCGGTCACGGTAATCGAGCAGTTCGTGGATGATCATGGTAACGATCAACACCTCGATAAAGACAAAGGCGATATCCCCCACGAGGAAGATAAAGAGATGATGGGGATCCCTGAAGGTAAGATAATGAAAAACGTAAACAAGTGCCGAGAAGCACAGGAGTGCCAGGCCCCAGAGTATCTTCCATCTGTCAAGCTTCATCGGTTATGATCCTTTCTGCGGTACCTTGTAGTGGGTCCATATCAATCGGGAGGTCAATGCCGGCGTTTCTCCAGATCCCCGGCCTCGTTAGTATAAAATCGTATCGAACCGGATCATCGGGAACTATCTTCCTGAACGACTCCGTAATCTCCAGGGCCGTTTTCATGTCCGCCTGTCTGCGCCTCGTGAGCCCCAGTCCGAGACACACCCTGTGCATATGGGTATCAAGGGGGATGATCAGCGCCGAGG
>JAFCZZ010000416.1 GCA_019314085.1 Deltaproteobacteria bacterium
TCTGATTTGTGGTTATCATAATCACCCAAGGTTACCACGATGATCGGTTTTCCTGTCTTTTCTACCAGCTTTCGCGTCTGTTCCAAGACGACATCGTCCTGTGCGGTATATTCTTTCGCAAACTCCCGAGCGAAGACCAGGGTCTCTCTCAGCTCTTTGGGCCCTTCCACGTTAGTGTTAAAATCCATGGCGCTCTGGATGGAGCCGCCCAGGGCGATGACGGAATCCACCTCATCCCACTCGGCCAGGAGTTCCATGCACTCCAGGTATGGCTCCGAGGTAATCACCGCCGCCATATCCACGGGGTTCCCGTGACTCCAGTACGGGGGGAGTATCTTGTTCATCCGTTCGATAATGGTATCGGAAAGCCTCGGAACAACGAGGCCGTTCTCTTCGCAGGAATCGGCGGTAATGACCCCCCATCCGCCCCCGCGGGTCAGAATCGCCACGCGGTTGCCCCGGGGGATCGGGGAGGCGGAAAAAGCCTTTGCACAGTCTATGAGTCCCTGGCTGTTTTCGAGTTCAATGATTCCGGCTTGGCGAAAGGCCGCCCGCAGGACCCGTGACGAAACGGCCATGGCCCCGCTGTGTGATGCCGCGGCCTTGCCCCCCGTCTCTGTTCGGCCGCCCTTGAATATCAGGACCGGTTTCTTCCGGCATACCTTCCGGGCAACCTGGTAGAGTTTGGAGTCGGGATCCAGCCCCTCCAGATAGGCGAGGATCACCTTCGTGTCCTTGTCCTCGGCAAAGTAGGAGAGGTAATCCTCGCTCTTCAGATCACCTTCATTCCCGCTGCTGACGAACTTATTGAAACCGATCCCCTTGTTATTTCCCCAGTAGAGCATCTGGACACCGACGTTCCCGCTCTGGGAAAACATGGAGATTCCACCGTGAAGCGGCACTACCGGGGGCATCAGGGCGTGAAGGTTAGAGTCGGCGCTGAAGATTCCCATGGTGTTGGGGCCCACGAGGTGTATCCCGTATCCACGGGCTTTGGCTACGATCTCCTGTTCCATCCGGGTCCCTTCCGGACCCGTTTCGCTGAAACCGGATGTGATTACGACCACGCTGCCCACCCCTTTCCGGCCGCATTCGTCGATCAACGCCGACACGGTCGGTGCCGGGGTAGTGATAATGGCCAGATCGACGGGCCCCGGTATCGCATCGAGCGACGGATAACAGGTAACGCCCAAAATCGTTTTCAGCTTCGGGTTGATCGGATAAACGGGCCCCTTGAATCCCTCTTTCAGGATGTTCAAAAGGACGATGAACCCCCATTTCACGGGGGTTGCGGAGGCCCCTATCATTGCGATGCTCTTCGGATTGAAGAGTCTGTCAAGGTTTTTGTGGCTCATATTTTCTCTACCTCATTGAAATCTTATGCCCCCAAAAAATATAGACCCCCTCCCACATGGGGGAGGGGGTCTATAGCAAACCTTTTACCCGGTGTCAAATGCTTAATTCTGCCACCAGGAGTATCTTTGTTTTCGATTCAAAACTGCTGTTTGCCAGCCAGTTTCTAGTCATTGAAAAGGGCCTCCGTCATGTCGACCGTAACACCTTCCGCCTCTGTCAGCACCGCGGCCAGTCCCTTGGTCTTGGGAAGCTCGTACCCGAAGTGATACTGCATGGTCATCAGCTTACCCTTGTAGAAGTCGGCGTCTTCCGGGGAGGCACCAGCGTCCAGGGCCTTCTGGGCGACGATTGACTGCTTGAGCCACTGCCAGGCGATGCAGCTGTATCCGAAGAATTCCAGGTAGACGGTCGCATCGGCCAGGAAGTACTCGGGACCCTTCTCTGTGGCGACACCCATCAAATGGCGGGTGACCTCCTGAAGGGTGCCCATCGCCTCTTTGAGCGCCTGGGCGTACTTTTTCAAGGGTTCCAGGGCTTCGGCCTCCGCAATGGTCTTCGCAACCTCTTCCATGTAAAGTTGCGCGGCCTTGCCGCCCTTCATCATCATCTTTCTGCCGAGCAGGTCCTGTCCCTGTACGCCCGTCGACCCCTCATGGATCGGATGGATACGCATATCGCGGTAATGCTGTTCCAGGGGGAACTCCTCGCAGTATCCGTATCCGCCCAGGCACTGGATCCCCGCGCTCGTAGAGAGAATTCCCATCTCCGAAGGATAAGACTTGGCGACCGGTGTCAGGAGGTCCAGCAGGAGGCCATACCGCTCTTTTTCCTCCCCGTCGAGGACCTTTTCAAGATCGTGGTAGATCGAACACTGCGTAAGCAGAGAGAGCGATCCCTCCACGACGGCCCGCTGCAGGAGAAGCATGCGCTTAATGTCGCTGTGCTCGATGATCGGGACCTGAGGGGTCGTGGGGTCCTTCTGGGAGAGCCTGCGCCCTTGCAGACGCTCTTTCGTGTACTGGAGCGACTCGTTATAGGCGGCCGAGGCGATACCTGTGGCACCGAGGCCAACATCGATGCGGGCACCGTTCATCATCTTGAACATGTAGGCCAAACCCTTGTTGGGTTCCCCGACCAGCCAGCCGCGGCAGTCATTCTCTTCACCCAGGCTCATCTGGACGATCGGTGAGCCGCGATACCCCATCTTGTGGTAGATTCCCGCCGAACTGACATCGTTGAATTCGAGTCCTCCATCCTCGGTGTACCGTTCCCTCGGTACCAC
>JAFCZZ010000417.1 GCA_019314085.1 Deltaproteobacteria bacterium
ACCCACGAGAAAGGACGCCAATGTCCCCAATATAAATACCATACCGGGGGATGATGTCTTCTACCTCGACTGCCGCATCCTGCCCGACTACGATCTTGTAGAGGTTATGTCTTCGGTACGCGCCATGGCCGACGAAGTGGAGCGGGCATTCGGCGTTTCCATAGACATCGTGCCGGTCCAGGCCGTAGAGGCACCACCCCCCACGGACAGAGACGCACCGGTTGTGAAGGCCCTTGCAGACGCGATACGGGCGGTCTACGGGGTGGATGCCACCCCCGGCGGGATTGGAGGCGGCACCGTGGCAGCGCCCCTCAGGGAAAAGGGCTATCAGGCCGCTGTGTGGAGCCGGCTGGGAGGGCTCGCGCACCAGCCAAATGAAAACTGTATTATATCCAACATGGTAGGAAACGCTAAGGTGTTCGCCCACCTCTTTCTGGGGCGTACGGGAGAAAACACTTTATGAACAAGGAGGCACGAATGAAACAACCGAACGTTTCAGGAGGCACAAAAGGCGTGGTCATCCTCGAAAAAGATGGCCAGTTCCTGGCAGATATCAAAGAAGCACTGAAAGAAGATTCCGAGTTGAGGATCATTGGCGAACGAGGGGATCTGCCTGGGGCAACTACTCTCCTTATGGAGGAGATCGAAGAGGTGCCCGCTGTCATCATAACCGGTCTTGACCTCCTCAAGGAGGCGGTGGCGAGTGACGTTACTGCCCTTATGGGGTTGAAGGAAAAAATGCCAGGTACAAGACTGATCATCACAAGCGAGAGGTATGCGGACGAAGAGATATTCCGAATGATACAGGAGGGAATACGAGGTTTCTTTATCAAAGGAACCCCTCCCGCCCTTATTGCAAAATGTATACGAGTAGTGCTCTCCGGCGGTATGTGGATGGACAACGCGTTTATCGCCCGGGTCTTTGAAGAGGTTTCGAGCCGGGACGAGAAGGCCGGGGCATAGGGACCGTCGGCTTGGGGGACGATTTGTGAGGTTCTTCCGATTTCCCTAAACGAAAGAGTGATACGTGCGGTTTATCGCGCGCAATTGAGGAGGTTCTTATGGAAAAGGAGCAACGGGCTGAAGGGGGCATGACAAGGATTCTCATCTTTGATGGGGACACCACCTTTGTTGATGGTCTGAAGAAAACCATAGCGACCGCCCCTGATATCGAGATTGTCGACATACGTGGGGATATCGAGAGCGCCAAGGAGTTTATACTTGGAGTCCAGGAGCGTATTGACCTGATCCTCGTCAATTTCGACATACTCAAAGAAGTGGTGGCTTCGGACATGGGAACACTTTTGAAACTGAAGGCTAATTTCCCCGAAACCAGGGTTGTCATCATGGGAGAGCGTTATGCCGAGGAGGAAGTATTCCGTATGGTAGAGGAGGGAATAAAGGGCTTCTTCGTCAAGGGGGACATCTCATCCGATTTCATAATCAAGTGTATACGGGTAGTTGCGGGCGGGCAGATATGGATGGACACGAATCTCGTCAGCCGGGTGTTTGAGGAGTTTTCCCGCTACTACAGCGAGGCCGAGGGGAAGCTCAGGTCGCCGTCGCCCGAAGAGACCGATCGGCTGGCCCTTCTCACGAAGCGGGAAATAGAACTGCTGGATCTCGTGTCCATGAGTCTCAAAAATGACGAGATTGCGGAGCGCCTCTTCATCAGTACCAAGACGGTAAAGACCCACATACGGAATATCTTCGAAAAGCTGGGTTCCAGGAACAGGGTCGATGCCACCCTCCTCTACATCGGGGCATCGAAGAGACCGGGACAGATCGCACGCGTGGAACACTGAAGGGATCGAGCAGCGATAACATGATCCGAAAAGGTCATGAAGGTTCGGTCATCCGGGAAATGATCTCCGACAGCCTGCCGAGCTCTTCCACCGTCAGGGTTTCTCCCCTCCTCCGGCCGTCTATTCCCGCTATGGCCAAGAGGGAGGGAATATCGATGCCCCTTGAGCGCACGCTCGCCATGCCCTTCAGGTTGTTGGCCAGGGTCTTTCTCCTCATGGCGAAGGCCGCCTTCACCGTTTCAAGAAAGACAGCGGGGTCTCCAAGTGGATACAGAGGTCCTTCACACATCTCCATCCTCAGGACGGCGGAGTCCACCTTCGGGACGGGATAGAAGCAGGTGGCCGGGACTGTCATGAGCTGCGAGGCCGCCGCATACATGGAGACGATCACGGAAGGTATTCCGTACTGTTTAGTTCCCGGAGACGCCGTGATCCGATCCGCAACCTCCCTCGGAAGCATCAACGTCGCCGAGGATATGTGCTTTCTGAATTCGATCAGACGAAAAATGATCTGTGAGGATACGTTGTAGGGAATGTTGCCGATGACCCGTATCTTTCCCCTGCCCTGAAGGGGGGAGGAAAAATCGTAACGGAGAACATCGGCGCTGAGTATCTCGATGTTGGGTATTTCGCCGAGTTCGCTGTCCAGAACATCTACCAGCTTCGGGTCTATTTCGAGGGCTATGATCCTTTTCACCCTCGGTGCGATCATGGCCGTCATGGCACCCAGCCCCGCCCCGATTTCGACCACTGTATTCTTATCGCCGACACCCGAAGAGTCTACTATCCGGGAGGTAATGTTGTTGTCCACAAGAAACGACTGCCCAAGA
>JAFCZZ010000418.1 GCA_019314085.1 Deltaproteobacteria bacterium
CATCGCGGTTGTCAGGAAAGAAGTACGGGCATGGCAGGAGTACAGAAACAACAAGAACGCGAAGGTAAATTGGCAATTCACTGCTAAGAATGCCCGGATAAAACTATCACGGCTCTACCCGACACTTGAGAGTTGACATGACACTAGTTGAAAGCTGCTACGCGAAACTATTTCCCTCATTTATTGACTACAATAAATACTCGGTAATCTCTCGTTACAGTCAAGAGCATTGATAAGTAGTTGAAACCAATATAATCTTCTGCCACCAGCGCCTGTGCGGGGCTGGTGACAACGGCGGGGAAGCCGAAGGCCCCCGGAACGCGTGAACTCTTTTTTATCTCTTGACATGGTTCAGTGGTTGGAGGATGGTGGGCGGCACTGTTTGTTTTTTACCCTGGCATCGTAACCCCAACGTAAGTCAATAAGAGGACAATATATAGTTTTGATGAAGCAGCATCGTTTTTTTTACGGATGGATCATTGTTGGCCTGTCCTTTGTCAACCTCGGTATCATATTCGGAATCTGGTATTCATTCTCCGTTTTCTTCGTCGCCATCTTCCAGGAGTTCGGCTGGAGCCGGGCGGCAACGGCCGGTGTCTTTTCGTGCTTCATGCTCGTTCATTCCGCCTCGGCGATCGTCATCGGCTCGTTCCTCGATCGTTTTGGGGCCCGGGTGGTGATCCCCGTGGGGGCCTGTATCGTCGCGCTCGGTCTCTTCGCGTCGAGCCGGATTGACGCGCTGTGGCAGTTCTATCTGTGGTACGGGGTGCTCACCCCGGTGGGCGTATGCGCCGTCGGCTTCATCGCCCACGGGATTATCCTGCCGAAATGGTTTGACAGGAAGCGCGGACTGGCGATCGGTATCGCCATGGCGGGGATCGGACTCGGGATGCAGATCCTCGTTCCGGCGGCCCAGCTCGTCATTGCCGATTTCGGCTGGAGGACCGCGTACTGCGCCCTGGCGGGTTTTATCCTGATCACGATCCTGCCCCTGAACATCCTCTTACCGCGGAGCAATCACCAGGAGATGGGGCAGAATCCCGACGGGGCGCGCGCCGGAGAGGGGGCGGATGATCGGCCGAACGAATCTGGACAGCCGGAGACCTCTCTCACCTGTCCGCCCGTCATATGGACAGTCCATGAATGCCTCCGCTCAAAACAGTTCTGGTTCCTTTTTTCCTCCTTCTTTTTTACTCCCCTGGCGGTCCAGGGGATCCTCATCCATCAGGTCGCCGGTGTTGTCGACAAGGGATTTTCCGCCGTCCAGGGGGCGTTTTTCTTCGGGCTCGCGGGGATCATGGGATCGGTAGGGAAGATATTTTTCGGATGGCTTTCGGATAGAATCGACCGCGAAATCGCGTTCGGGCTCGGGCTGGGGTGTGCCTTTCTGGGGGTCCTGAGCCTGATGCTGCTGCAGCCGGACTGGCCGTATCTGCTCTACGGATATGCCATCTTCTTCGGGCTCGGATATGGATCGATCGCCCCCATTATCCCGGCCCGCACGGCCGATCTCTTCCTGGGGCCGCACTTCGGAAAGATACTGGGGATGCTCTCGATCGGGGGCGGCGTCGGCGGGGCGCTCGGCGTCTGGCTGAGCGGGAAGATTTATGATATCATGGCAAGTTATAACGCCTCTTTTATGATCTCGCTGGTATCCCTGGTCCTTGCCGTTATTCTTTTCCGGCTTGCCGGAACGCCGGTGGCGCGTAAGACGAAATCCGCCGGATCAGTGTAGAAAAAACCGGATGGATACGGATATAATAACCTTTCCGGTGGTATTGCCGGAAAGCTGAACGGACGACAAAAAAAGGAGGGGACCGATGGAATTTGGACACATCATCTATCAGCCGGGGAAAGTGGCGCGGGTCATCTTCAACCGGCCGGAGAATCTGAACGCCCAAGGCTACCAGTTACTGGATGAGGTGGACCGGGCATTCACGCTGGCCGTTGCGGATGAGGACTGCGGGGCCATTGTCCTGTCGGGGTCCGGGCGGGCCTTCTGCGCCGGGCACGACCTGGGGACGGAGGAGGAGATACGGTACTGCGAGGAGCACGGGATGGCGCGGCCGCACGATCCCGATCTGCGGCAAAAGGTGGCCGACATGTACGAGTTCTATGTGAAGAAGACCCTGGCTTGGCGCAACTGTCCCAAGCCCACGGTGGCGATGGTCCACGGGTACTGCATATACGCGGGTTGGATGCTCGCCGCGGCGATGGATGTCGTCTTCGCCGCCGAGGATGCCCGCTTCCTCCCGGGGATGGTGGAGTACTTCTCCGCGCCCTGGGATCTGGGGCCGCGGAAGGCGAAGGAGATCCTCCTGGAGCACCGGTTCATCACGGCGCCGGAGGCACTTGCCTGCGGCTTTGTCAACCGGACCTTCCCGGCGGACCGCCTGGAGGAGGAGACGCTGGCCTACGCGGACCGGGTGGCCGACAACTGCCTGACCTCCCCCGCCTGGACGGGGACGATCAAGGCCGCCATCAATCATATGGAGGATACGATGGGATTCAGCTCCGAGATTGAGGCCGCCTACACCAGCTTCTGCCTGATGTACGGACTGGGCGCTCACTCGGCGGCCAGCCCCGACAAAGGCGGCTTTGCACGCACCGACGTGGCCCGCAGGAACTTC
>JAFCZZ010000419.1:0-2628 GCA_019314085.1 Deltaproteobacteria bacterium
CGTCGCATCCTTCAGACCAAGGGCCTCCGATTCCTCCACCAGGGGATAGACGATAAAGGCCTGGTTCCCCTTCCCCGCCTCCTTGCGGATGATATCGTACACCTTCTCCCGGCTTTTCTCATAGAAGACCTTGGTCTTTATGGGCTTTTTTCCGGGGGGCATCTCGTCGATCACCGAGAGGTCCAGGTCGCCGTAGACCGTCATGGCGAGGGTCCGCGGGATCGGTGTGGCCGTCATAACGAGGACGTCTGGATCCGTCCCCTTCTCTCGGAGGGCAGCTCGCTGTATGACGCCGAAGCGGTGCTGTTCATCGATCACGACGAAGCCGAGGTTTTTGAAGGTAACTCCCTCCTGTATGATCGCGTGCGTTCCCACGACAATTCCGATATCCCCCGATTCGATCCCCTTGACGATTTTCTTGCGCTCGGCCGCCTTCATATTGCCGGTAAGGAGCGCCGCCTGTATCCCCAGTTCCTGCGCCCACTGACTGATGTTGTTGAAGTGCTGCGCCGCCAGTATCTCCGTGGGCGCCATGATGGCCGTCTGGCAGCCCGCCTCGCACGCGGTCACCATCGCCGCCATTGAGACGACCGTCTTGCCGCTCCCGACATCCCCCTGGAGAAGCCGGTGCATCGGGTGGGGGAGGGACATGTCCGCCTCGATCTCGCCGATGACCCGCTTCTGTGCACCGGTCATCTCAAAGGGCAGGATATTATAGAACTCTTTCACCAGGGGACCGCCCGTCTTAAAGGAGATCCCCGGTTCAAAGACGTGCCCCGTTCTCTTGAGGGCCATCCCCAGTTCAAAGAAGAAGAACTCGTCAAATACGAGCCTCATGCGCGCCGGGGATCGCAGGTTGTTGAGGGCCTCGATATCCTGGTCGTGGTCGGGGAAATGGGCGTTTCGGATAGCATCTCCGATATCAATGAGGTGGTTTCTTCGGCATATCTCCTCCGGGATCGGGCTGGAGATGCAGTGGGAATACTCCGTGACGACCCGCATCATGATCCTTCTGATATACTTCTGATGAAGGCCCTCCGTCTCGGAATAGATGGGGACGATCCGTTTGAAGTGCATAAGCTCGTCGTCGGACTCGTCCAGTATCTCGTAATCCGGGTGCAGCATCTCCTTTCCGAGGAGAAAGCCCTTCACCTCCCCCGTCAGGATGATCCGCTCGCCCGATTTGAACCTCTTTGTGAGATAGGAAAAGTTCCCCTGGAACCACTTCGCGGTGAGCAGGCCGGTCGCGTCGCTTATCGTCACCTCAAGGACACGTCTGCTCCTGTAACGCCGGACATTCACGTCTGTTACCTTCCCCACCACCGTTTCGCGGGCGCCGACGGTCACGGAGGAGATGCTCTGTATGTGTCTCCGGTCTTCATATCGCCGCGGGAGGAAATAGAGCATATCCTCCACGTTCTTCAACCCTTTCCTGCCGAGGAGCGCGGAGACCTTTGGGCCCACGCCCTTGATATACTGGACGTCGAGCGCGAGTTTTCTGAGGCACTCGGGCCTGTCATCCGCTTTCTGAACAACCGGAGCGGCGGGAGGCGGCGGCTTGTCTGCGCACAGATTCTTCAGATCCCGTATGTAGACGAGGGCCGCGTCGATGCGCCTCTTGCGGTCCGGCACGGGAAGCGTGTCAAAGCCCTGAAAGACCTTTTGGAGTTCGGCAATTGTTTTTTCTGGCTTTGGGACTGAGTTTTCAGCGAAAACGGCTGTCAGCTCGCGGAGAAACCCCGACATCGTCCGTTCGAGATCCCTCACGACTGGGAGGTTCTTGTCGGGATCCTTTGACAGAAAGATCAGCGGGTTTTCGATCTTGTTCAGGACCTTCAGGACAGCTTCCATCGCACACGCCTCTGTTTCATGGGGGACCGGAAATGAATTCTCAGAGAGATTAGAACCACTTTCGGCTCAATTTGTCAATGATATTCACGATAAAGATTTTCGGGATCAGGAATACGAAGAGCATAATGGCCACATCGTTCTGTATGGGTCTATTGGATCTTCTTCGACCACCCTACAGTGTAGTAATCGCCATCCGTTTTGATCGTATGGGAAGACGGTTACATCGCACACCGTTATCATAGCAACAGTCTTTGCCAATGACCATATGGGTTAAGCGATAAAACGAGGCATGCATATAAGAAGTGGTTAAAAATGTCTTGACTATGCACAGACTAGAAGATAGTTTCCCCCCAGCTGTGACACATTGATCCGTATTAGGAGAAATTATCTTTAAAAACGTTGAAAAAAAGAATGGTCAAAAACCGCTTTGATCCAGACTTAACCACAAAACAAAAATCAAAGGAGAATATACCATGGCAAAGATGACGGACCGCATGAAACAAGTATTTGAGAAAGTTCCCGTGGCTGTGCTGGCAACGGCAACAGGAGACGGGACCCCTAATGCGGTACCGATGGCAACGAAAAAAATCATTGACGATGAAACCATTCTTTTATCCGATCAGTATTTTAATAAAACCCTGGCCAATATGAAGTCCAATCCCAAAGCCTCGGTGACCTTTTGGGAGAAGACTGAAGGATACCAGTTCAAAGGAACCATTATCATTGAAACCAGTGGCAAACGTTACGAAGAAACGGCCAAATGGATTGAGGAACTTG
>JAFCZZ010000419.1:2638-3978 GCA_019314085.1 Deltaproteobacteria bacterium
AAATGGATCGAGGAAATTGGCAATGCCGCAGGAATTACAATGAGGTCCAAGGGCGCCGTAATTATGAAAATTGATGAAATTTATGGAGTTACTCCCGGACCAGACGCCGGAAAGCTGCTGGTTTAGAAATACTTCATGCCCGTTAGGGGACATTGAGAACAGTCTATCGACAATTGGACACCCCCGTACAAACAGCAGGGGTGTTCGGCGGTAGACACCTTTCATCAAGATATGCGTGAATAATGGAGAACACTTCATCCACTCTTTCCGATTTTGGTAAGGCATCCCGGATCATTTCCAAGTAGCGCCTTGAAGAGATAGTATGGAATGTCGGCTCAAAATTGATGTCAAAAATCCAGCCGATCTGAAGCAACTTAAAATTATTTAGGTTTTTAACATTATTGATACCGACTATCCTCTTGTTTATTAAATCTTGATAAATTGTGTCGGAAAACCCCGGTGTATCTGGGAAATACAACTTCCATCAATTGTGCCTCTGTTTCATGGAGGGACAAGGAATGAATTCTCTCAGGGATTAGAACCACTTTCGGCTAAATTTGTCAATGATATTCATAATAAAGATTTGTGGGGCTATTTATACGAAACCTTTTAGAGACGACTCGACATGCCAACAGGTCATGGTTTAATGATTTCCAGTCCCAGGAATTTCACCATCGGGTCAAAATCCCTGTCGTCATGGAGCAACTGCAATCGGTAATGGATGCAGAAAGTTCCTATCATCACATCGATAGTCTTTCTCACCGTCACGCCTTTTTTTCTTAAGAGTCTATAGTTGGCGGCACTCTCCAATGCCAGATCATTGCCCAGCATCGGCATACATGGGATGCGCAAGAGGAGATCACGAGCAGTATTAAAGTCCTTATCGCTCTGAAATCCCTGGAGCACTTCTGCCAATATTAAATCCCCTGTAATGATAGGTATTTTGCCGAGTCCTGAGTCAAGCCAGTCTGTTTGAGCCGTTTTGCGGCCGTTGAAATAGTCGATCCAGACGGACGAATCAATAAGAATCATTCATCCGACCTCATCTCGTCCAGACTACCGATCCATTTGAGCTTTCCACGAAAGCCCTTGATCTCTGCCTGGCCCTTGACCTGCACCAGCAACTTCAACCCCTCTTCAATGGCATCCTTTTTTGTCCTCAGGCCGGACACCTTGAGAGCGGATTCCATCAGATTGTCATCAATGACTACATTTGTTCTCATTTCACGCCTCCTATGTGTATTAATGGGCTCCATTATACACATTGATAAGACTGTTTGAAAGACTTATTTGACGAATCACTATTACAAGGAGATGCCAAGACAAAGGGCAATTCCAGG
>JAFCZZ010000420.1 GCA_019314085.1 Deltaproteobacteria bacterium
GAGGACTCTCTCCGTTACGGTGGTCTTTCCCGCGTCGATATGGGCAATGATCCCTATATTTCTTGTTTTTGAAAGTTTTCCGGCGGCCATGGTGTTGTTGTGCCCTTACGAGTGGTTTTCTACGATTACTTCCCTGTTTACCGAGAAGGGCCGGCTCGTGTCTATATGCCCTTTTATCGTTTCCACACCATTACCATCTATCAGTATCTTTACCTTTGTGACGGACGGAACATTGATGATAACGGTGTTGGTCAATGAATAGATGGTCATCATTTCACTGGCACTTCCTCCGGGGTGAAGGTCAATCAGGTTTCTGCCGAAATCTATAGAGGCGATTCCATTCTTCACGGTAACCCCCCTGAAGACTGTTTCCCTCGAAAAGGTCTCTACCAGATCGGTATGAGGCCCTTCAATCAAGGCTTCTACCAATGCCCTGACCGTATTGTCCGGGGATTTTCCCTTTGTAATATACCTCTCTTCCGGAATGAGGAATCGTTCATTAAGATCGGAGAAATAGAGTTTCACCTTCTGTTTCTCCCCCGTCACCACCGGACCTCTGGTGCCGCCAGGGGGGGGATATATATAGTCGAACAGTGAAAAAAAGAAGAAGAGAAGAAATCCCACACCAACCAGAATGATGAGGGAGAGATACAATGACCGGGTATTCTTCTTTCTCTGTTTCGCCTTTATCTGTCTGGATTTTGTCTTTTTCTTGGATCCCATAACACCTGTATTCCCCTATTGAAAAGCGCGCCAAATCTAAGGTAAAACCCGCGCCCTGTCAAGACAAGAAAACTGAAAATCGCCGTGACTACAAAAACATCAATATATTCAAATCACTATAGCTGCATGAAAACGACAGGCTCACCTGCGGCGGTTCCCGATATGGTTTTCATCGGAACACGGTTACGGCACAAGAGAGTCCAGTTTTTCCCGTGCCTTTAATCCGAATACCGATTCAGGGTTGGTTTCAACGGCGAGGCGCAGTTCCTGAATCGCTTTTTGTCTGTTTCCCCCTTCAAGGTAACTTATCCCCAGCCAATAGCGCGCTTCGGTCATGCCGGGAGCGCTATCGATTGATTTTTTCAGGTAATATACGGCCTTATCGATGTTATGCCCGGCAAGATATGCGATCCCCCTGTTTTGCTGAATGAGTGGCCGTATGATGGTGTCGGGCTCTCTTCTGAGTGCCGCCTCGTATTTTGTGAGAGCCGTCTGGTAGTCTCCCTTTTTGTAGTACGCCCAGCCGATGTTGTTCAGTGCTATGGCAGGGGTTTCATAGAGCATATTGGAAAGTGCCCGGTCAAATGCCTCTATTGCCCCGTCATACAGACCCTCTTCAAGATATATGGTTCCCAGATAGGTGTGTGCCTCCGAGTAATCCGGTTTTATGGACAGGGCCGCCTCGAATTCCGCCTTTGCCTCTTCCTTCAGGCCGCTTCCGTAATACGAAAGGCCGGTGTAGTAATGTATCTCAGGATCATCGGGCGAAAGACGCTGCGCTACCAAGAACTCCCTGAGGGCTGAGGAAAATTGTCCGGACTTAAGATAAGCGGAGCCCATCGTAACATGGGAGGATGCCCTTTCCCTGTCTTGACGGCTGGTAGCACAGCCGGTGAGAAGGATCGCTGCGGCCAGTATTGCCAGAAGGATCAGACACGCAGGTACCCTGCTTTTCGTGAGATGAACCTTACCCATTGTTGTTTGCATTCACCCACCAGTCACCCTTATCCTTGAACCACCACTCTGAGGAATCCGTCTCGGTTATAACCTCTGCCAGTTCCTTTGCCGTATCCGTGCAGAGTCTCTTGACGGCAAAGTCTATCCATTCCTGGCCGTACTTGTTTCCCAGATCGCTATACTCCTTTAACTGGAGAATCAGCGCCAGTTGGTCGGCATCGTGTGCCACCAGTGATTCTCTGGTCTTTTTTTCGTTGAATTCATTGATAGCGCTTCGTAACTCCTCTCCGGAGGAGAGGGTTTTCGCAAGTTCATCGACTGCTTTCTTTTCATTTACCTCGACGTATTTTTTGTTGACATAATTCATGTCCCCGGTTCGTGTCTCCGGGAGGTCATGAAACAGACACAGCTTCAGAACCCGTGCTTCATCCACCTCGGGATCCAGTTTACACAGGGTATAGCCGATGAAGATTGTTCGCAGGACATGTTCCGCTACGGATTCTGAACCGGAGCCCAGGAACTGGAACCCCGACCGTGGTGTCTTTTGCAGCATTCCCGCCTCGAATAGAAAATTTGCTATACTCTTCATGTCACCCCTTCTTTAGTGTCTTTATGCGGGTTTCCATCATATCGTAGACCTTCTTTATCTCGAGCTGGAGAGGGGCGATTCCGTCAGGCTTCATGGACACTACCCTGCCCAACCGCTCATGCCAGTACTGGACCACCGATATCTCGTTTTCCTTCAGCTTTTTTTCAACCTTTCCCTGGAAGTCTCTCAAAAACTCATGGTCAGTCATGTCATCCCTTCCCCCTGTTCCAAAGGAACATATCAAAGTATCGCCCGACCATATATCATTTGAGTTCCAGTTGCAACAGGGATACTATCTATCTTCTCCAATATTTACGCTCTCGC
The DNA here is from genome assembly GCA_019314085.1 of Deltaproteobacteria bacterium. Next base: position 2,594 of record JAFCZZ010000420.1, read on the forward strand.
TTCTCGCCAGAGTTGCCCGGCGTTTCCTGAT
>JAFCZZ010000421.1 GCA_019314085.1 Deltaproteobacteria bacterium
ATTTTGCGATCAACAATCATAAAACACCGTTTCTCCCGCAACCCCATCCTTTGCTTTTTTCATAATTCATCATTCTGCATTCATAATTTTCCCTATTCTATCAAATTCCTCCAGGCATTTGCGCTTGGACATGAACTCGCCGAAGGCCTTTTTCTCTTTCTTTTTGAGCACCGGGAAGGTGTCGAGGATGTAGGCAAAATCATCTCGCGAAAGGCCGTAGAGATGGGCCACGTAGGCGTCGATCTCGGCACGGAGCTGTGCTCTGTCGCCGGTGTCCCGCCAGTTGGGCAGACGGTCGTGCACGCCACAGTGCGGGTCCCATTCTGGAGTAAGCTCGCTGGCTTCGTCCCGAAGCCGGCGGCGGATTTCCTGCTCATGCGCCGGGCCGTATTTCATTATACTATTGTTCGGGTACCAGAAACTGGGGGAGATACATTCATTGACATAACAAGCCTCCCATATTTTGGAAAAAGGACTTGAAGTACACACTAAGCGACATCCCCGAGATAGGATCGCATCAGCAATATCCCTTACACGTTTGTTATTCATCTCAATGTCTGCAATGGGCAACTGTTCGACTACGAACATGTTTACATTGGTCGTGACTTTGCCCCGCAAAATCCAATCCATTACAAATGAACCCGCAATTGCGCCAATAATTACAGCTACCCTGGGCGGAAGCGGGCACACATTCAGAGAATTTCCCGTTGGATATGTTGCGGGTATCACAGTGGGAATGAAGGTGCGTTCATTCGTGTTTGAAGCAAGGGCTCGATATGTCAACCTTGTCCTCTTGGTTGTGGGTTTTATTGACGCATCATTTCGACTCATCCAGCTCGTTGGCTCTGAGAATTCATTAGTAAGAATCCAAATCTGTTTACCTTCCCACAACGGAAGATGGCCTATTTCTTGTATCTCATCCCTTGCCAGGAACAAGTCGCTATCATCTGTAATATTGAATTCCCTCTGGAAACCGGTATCCCACTTATCCTTGAGATACTTTCCAAGAAAAGGATGTTGACCGTATAATTGTGAAGCGATATCAATCTCTTTTTGATTATCGAATTCCATTATGCTGAGGCTGTCTGGAGAGAATCTCTCAACCTTCGAAGATGCCATAAATAATGCATTGGCATCAATTGACGGCAAGCGCTCCGGGTCATGTTCCATGAAGACGCACTTAAACCGATCAGTCTGCGCGCCTTTTTGAGTGCCAAAGGTAACGAACTTGAAACGACCATCCACTGCGGTGAAAACAGCAGGCCAGCGGTTTTCAAAGCAGTAGAGAAACTTAATGCAACTCTGCTTGAAGAACCGTTCCCGCAAAGGCATGCACCCTTGGTCAGTGTAAATGCCGCTTGGCACTACTATCCCCATGTGCCCGTTGTCTCTAAGCAGGGCAAAGAATTGCTCCAGGAAAAGCTTAAATGTATTGACATGTCCTTTCCCGACAACACTATATGCCTGTGGTTCTCGAAAATACTTGCCTAATCTTTCAAATGCATCGCAATATAATGTCCAATTGCTCTTAATCATTGAATTTCGTCTCATGAGCTCTTCAGCAGTCTTCTTGGCTTGTGGCTTGCTGTATTTTCTGAAATCCGCATCATAATCACTGAAGAACTCTTGAGAATTTGTCTTCACAATATCCCATGGTGGATTGCCGACCGTGGCGGAGAACCCACCCACCGCATCCGGTCCGAACACGTCGGGAAACTCCAGCGGCCAGTTGTAAAAGTGGTGCCAGTCTCGATATGCATTTACCGATTCCAGAATCTCAGGAAGGGCAGGATTCAGGGTGTCGGTAACAGAAATGCCCTTTGCGAGCCGTTCGAAAATCTCCTTGTAATCACCGACTGGAATGTCAGGGTCCATCAGGTAAGACGTATACATATCGGCCAGGGGGCGCAAATTGGACGTGGCCTCCAATGCTTCATCTAAAACTGCTTTTTGGCTGTCAGTGTTGTCCTCATCGATCCGGGTGATGGAAGCCACATTTTTGGCCGCCTCTGCCAGAACACTCGAAAGATCGTTGTAATCAAAGAGCAGCCTTTGCGGGTCTTTCTTTTTCTTGCTCTCTTTCTTACGTTCCGGGATGGAAGCGAGCTGATCGAGTGATCTAATACCGATCAGACTGTTTCCACAGCGCACATGATGATCGAGAAAGGTCAACTTATGTTCGATGGCAAAACAGTTGAGCCAGAGCGAGAGCTTGGCCAGATTTACGGCCAGAGGGTTGAGGTCGACCCCGTAGATGCAGTGACGTGTGATACGCCGCCGCCATTCGTTGGGTCGGCTGGTAACAGAAACCGTTATCCCCTCGACATAGGGCACTTCCGCAAGCAAAGCAACGACCAGCCCGGCCATCTGGTTGGCCGCATCCACTAGGAAATGACCGCTTCCCATTGCCGGATCGCAGACCTTGAAGTTTAGAACCTCCTCTTCGACAAAACGTCCGACCAGCGCCGCAGCCGATTGGGCCGCCCCACGTCGGGTGCCGTTATCGTGTCCGTTGCCGGCCTGTTCCAGGAGCTCATTGAATCGCTGTTGATATTCCCGCTCAAAGGTTTCACTAAGGGGCTGGACGATTGTTTTTTCATTGAGAAAGCGAACCAGTGATTTTTGTTGTCTGGGAGGCCAACAGCATTTCCACGCCCTTCTTGGTGCGGCGACGCATGCGGTCGGCATCGGCAAGCTGAACCGTGTATTCCAGGATGTTTTCGTAAAGTTCCCCGAGATGTCTGACTTCTAAGTCTTCATATGGAATAGGATATTCCTCTTCCGGGTCGTTATCATAAGGCTCTACGAATGCAAGCAGGTACAGCGCCCGGGAGAGAAAATCGTTGCGCAGTTGATGTTGGCCCAGGAACCTCTCTTCTTCATCATCGAACAGGCCGCCGTTGTAACCCATGATGCCGTATTCAGGGTCACCTTCATTCACTGCGCGTACAAGACCTTTCAGGTGCTTCCAAAGATCGTACTGATCCGTGTCGCGGCGTTTTCCCCAGGATCAGTTTGACAGCGCTTTCGAATATCTCGGCTCGTTCCGCTTCGGTGTATTCCTCTCCGCTTTTTTGGGTGTCAAAAATGAAACCATTGCAGATGTACTGCAGCACCTCGTCTACCTTAGCATGAAACGGCTTTTTAACCAGTTCTTCAAGCACCTGCTCTGATTGATTTCTGTCGTGATCGAGGCGGCACTTGTAGATACCGGCGGACTCATCCTGTTGCCCGCTCTCTGTGCCCTCAGTTTCTTCGGCAATGAAGGAATCCTTGTGAAAGAAGCGCTCAAAAAGGCCGTATTCGGCTTCATCCGATCCTTCCAATGCCTGCTCCAACGGAAGTATTCGGCTTCATCCGATCCTTCCAATGCCTGCTCCAACGGAAGTTCCACATAATCTTCATATGGTCTGGAACTTTTGGTGGAGTAAAGCCGCCAGATAGCGCCGTCAGTCAGAATTCCCCAGTTGAGATTACGGTACTTAAGCTGCGTAAGAAGTTTGGCGGGATAGAAACTTCCGACTGATGTATTGTCAATGTCCGATCCAGGCGGAGCGAGGTAGAGGACGCTGATGCAATCTGTGAACCCCCAGTCTTCATAAAGCGG
>JAFCZZ010000422.1 GCA_019314085.1 Deltaproteobacteria bacterium
CAATGGCAGAGGACATAAAGCCAGAATCCTGATAGACCTTAACGGGCTCGAGTCGGTTCGCCAGGTCAACACCTATTCCTGGCATGGCAGAAGGCGTCAGAACCAACGCCATGAATTGTTCTGCAATGCGAGCGCAAGCCCCTCCGATCCGAAGGCGAATGTACTGGGTGATGACTGGGTATCACTCGGCTCTGTCATAACTGATTACACCTTTGACTCGCCCGGACAGATCTGCGTGAGCTTTGCTATGCCCAACGGCGGTGTGATTGTAAGAACCCGCTACCTGCTCCTGAAGGTGAATGACCCGGCTTGCGCCTATGGAGAGATCGATGTCGTAACCGATGCGAAGACCGCGCTGCAGCAATTCCCTGACCCGGGGGCAGCACCCTCTGAGGCACGGGTGACTTCTTGGAAAATGCCATGGATTCTCAAGGGGGAGGTCCCGGACTTAGCTTATGGAAATATCGAACAAGTGAAAGGGGTACATGGGAAGGCGCTGAAATTCGACGGGCTTAGCACCAAGGTGGTTCGTGGTCGGGGGCTGGCGACTTCACTGGCGAAGCAATTTTCGATCGAAGCGTGGGTGGCTCTGCAGGAATACGGCCTGAATCAGACTGCGATCATCAACCGGGAAAAGGGGCGGAAAACAGGCTATTTCTTTGGTATTGATAGCCAGGCGCATCTCCTGTTTATGGCGAACATAGGGGGGAAGTGGATAAGCTGCGTATCAGAAGAACTTCTACCGGTTTTGCGCTGGTCGCACGTCGCGGTTACCTTTGATCCTGCGCAGGGCGTAACCCTCTATATCGACGGCCGAACAGTGGGGCACAATGCGACACGGGGTGAGTTTGTTCCTGCGAAGAACGCAAATATCTGGATCGGCATGAGTCAGGCAAAACAACCGACCGCACCCAAGGGCTTCACAGATCCTGACTTGTTAAGCTGGATGGTTTTCGACGGCCTCATTGATGAGCTGAAGGTTCACGACCAGGTGTTGTCCGCAGAGCAGGTTAACGCGGCTTTTGCATCTGTAAAACCAGCGGTTGCCCAACCTCTTCACTATCGGAAAATGCCTTCCGGCCCGAAAGACGGCAAGCGTTTTGGGGCCTTTTATACACGGCTGAACTATGCGCCGGAATGGGAAAGTAAGTGGAGCGTTGGCAATCTTGCCGACGTGGTCGTGACTTTTGATGATTCTCGGGCCAACTTTGTGTTCTGGCGCGGCACCAGCTATATCCCGCATTGGGTCACTCGCAACGAGATCTGGTATAATGATCAGTTTGTCGAGCGGTATGGAGACGGCTGCATAGGATGCGTGGAGCCCATGAGTGATAAAATGTGCCGCTTCTCGCAGGTGAGGATCATTCAGTCCAATCCGGCCCGAATCATCATTCACTGGCGCTATTCTATTGTGGGATTGAAGCTTAAGCAGATCTATGTTGACCCATATTCGGGAGAAGGAGACTGGGTGGATGAATATTACACAATCTATCCGGACATGGTCGGAGTTCGTTCGGCTACGCTTTATTCCGCAAATATCAGAGGTGGGACAAGTTGGCAGGAGTCGATTATCGTGCATCAACCCGGCAGAATGCCCCACGATAATATTGAGGCCACGGCACTGTCGATTGGAAACCTGGATGGGGAGGTCGCAGACTATACGTGGCCCGAGGCCGGCAAATCCAATCGGCTGAAGGGCCTTCCTGAGTTGAGTTGCATACAGAAGGTCAACCTGAAGTCCGAGGTCAGTCCTTTCATGGTCGTTCCGCCTTCCCGAAAAACGGGGACGGGTGTGTTCCGTGGCAAGGAAAAGAATACCATCTTTCGCCATTGGAATCACTGGCCGGTATCCCAGGGCAGATCTTCGACGACCTTTGCCTTCGACGCTTCAAAGCCAGCGTGCTCCTCGCTGAACGGGTGGCAATGGGAACCTTACCGGGCCACCGATACGTCCAAAACAATACTGATGTTGCACGGGATGACGGACAAGAGCGTAAAGGACCTGACCGGCCTGGCAAAGTCATGGATATCGCCGCCGAAGGCACGTGTTATTTCCGGAAAATACCGTAGTGTTGGTTTCGATAAAGAACAGAAAGCCTATGTCGTTCAGGCGACTGACGCTTGCAATCCAGGTGCCCTGCAATTGAGGTTTGCTGCGAGTTCGAAAAGCCCATTGGTCAATCCTGCGATTGTAGTGGGAAACTGGCCGGTCGGTGCGACGGCACGGGTTGAAGTGGCTGGGAAGAAATTGAAAAACAAGGACATCAAGCTTGGGGTGGAACACAAACTGGAAGGCAGCAACCTGGTTGTCTGGCTGAGGGTTGAGTCTGATGAAGCGATAGAGATTAGAATTACGCCGGCGAGCCTGGTATTGGAAGATAATTATGATGAGAAATAAAAATTATATATTAAGTTTATGTGTCGTCTTTGGGCTTGCAGCGGGTTCGCTTGCGGCGGATTTTGGCGCTTACTACACCAAGGTGAATTTTGGCGAGGCGTTTGAGAAGTTCTCCCGCACCGGGCCGCATGCGGATGTCGTTGTCCGCAACATCGGGGAGGACGCCGGGCGACTGGTGTTCTGGCGTGGTTCGAGTTACCTGCCGTACTGGGAAGTGGA
>JAFCZZ010000423.1 GCA_019314085.1 Deltaproteobacteria bacterium
CCTACAGCCCCCACGGTTGCGCTTGCATTCAAACTGGAAGATGGCGCCTACGGTCAGCTTACCTACATCCGGGTATACCAGGGTTCGATTGGGAAGGGGAATACGATCGTCAACGCCCGCACGGAGAAGAAGGTCAAGGTCGGACGTGTTGTCCGCATGCATGCCGATCAGATGGAGGACCTCGATGCCATCCCGGCGGGATACATCGGGGCGCTTTTCGGTATTGACTGCGCCTCGGGCGACACCTTTGCATCGCCGGGAACCACCCTGGCCATGAGTTCGATGTTCGTCGCCGAGACGGTGATTTCGCTGTCCATCACCCCGAAGGACAACAAGGCCCAAATAAACATGTCCAAGGCGCTGAATCGCTTTACCAAAGAAGATCCAACCTTCAAGACCCATGTCGATGAAGAGACAAAGGAAACGATTATTGAGGGCATGGGTGAGCTGCATCTGGAGATTTACGTCGAACGGATGCGGCGTGAGTACGGAGCTGAAGTCGAGACAGGCAACCCTCGCGTCGCCTATCGCGAAACTATTACCCGAAAGGCGGAGTTCAACTACACACACAAAAAACAGACCGGAGGGTCGGGGCAGTACGGTCGAATCGCGGGATACATTGAGCCGATCACGGAAGGGGAATTCGAATTCGTTAACAAGATCACGGGAGGGGTCATCCCCACACAGTTTATTCCCTCGTGCGAGAAAGGATTCCGTGCGTGTATGGCAAAGGGCCCCAAGACGAAGTTCCCGGTAACCGGCGTGCGGGTGCTCATTAATGATGGAGCGGCGCACAGCGTTGATTCTTCAGAGATGGCCTTTCACGCGGCGGCACGCGGCGGGTTCCTGGAGGCCTACGCCAAGGCACGACCCGTTATCCATGAGCCGGTCATGAAGGTCGTTGTTGAGACACCAACCGAATTTCAGGGTTCCGCAATGGGTCTTTTAAACCAGCGTCGCGGAATGATCGTCGGTTCACAGGACGACGGCCCCATGTGCGTGATTGAAGCACAGGTGCCGCTCGCGGAGATGTTCGGATTTTCAACCGTACTGAGATCGGCAACACAGGGACAGGGACAGTTCACCATGGAGTTCGCGCTCTACAAACTTGTCCCCCAGTCAATCGCGGAAGAACTGGCTGAAGCGGCAGCAAAGGCAAAGAAAAATAGGTAGAAGGCTGAAGGCAGGGACCAGAATGGAACATAAAGGAGCATAAAAATGGTAAAAAGCGATCTTGTCACCAGGCATCCCTTTGGGCTCCAGGGGGGTGAATCGGATATTATTTCAGCGGGTGAGTTCGGAGCTGTTCTTTCACGGGCAGGCGTCGGCAAGACCGCCCTTCTCGTGCAACTTGCCCTGAACGCCATGTTGAGGGATAGAAACGTTCTGCATATCAGCCTGAATGATCCTGTTGACAAGGTCACTCTGTGGTACGAGGAACTGTTTCAGCACCTGACACAACGCGACGCTATTGAGCAGGGTAGCCCGCTCTGGGAATCGCTCCTGCCACACCGGTTTATCATGACCTTTAAAATCTCGGCCTTCAGCGTACCGAAACTCATGGAACGGCTCACGGATCTTGCCGAGCAGAATATTTTTCACCCTGATATGGTTATTGTCGACGGGCTGAGGTTCAACGAATCGACACGGGAATGCCTTGCAGACATGAAAACCCTTGCCACAGAAAAGTCACTGCAGGCATGGTTCAGTGTGCACACCCACCGTCAAGAAAAACCGTCTCCGCTTCTGGGCCTCGAGGACCTGTTTGAGGTCGCCCTCCAGCTCCAGCCGGAGGGAACAGACATCCGGATACAGCCGCTGAAGGGACCGGCACACGTGGTCTCCGGCCTGTCTCAACTGGCCCTTGACGCATCCAGTATGCTGATAAAGTAGCTTTTTAATCTCTGCGAAAATTCCCCGTTCGTAAGGGCGTGGAGAATCATTATAATCATGGGGTTTTTAAGGTGTCATGAGTGCCAACCCGGCGCAAGACATAAACGTCACCTTCAATCTGGAAGGTAAAGCGATACGAAGCCGTGGCCCTACCTTCCCAGATGTTTCTCGGATCATTCATCTTTTTGATATTCAGCGACGGATGCCGCCGGTCGGATGCGAGCAGCTCTAACTGCTTGTCAACGGTCCCCTGCAACTCAGGGGGGAGTTTGCGATAGTCTCGGATGAAGGTCTTCGTGAAGGCTATCTTCATACCTTGGAAGATTTCAGAGCGGTGAGACCGTCGGTAAGGTTATCAAAGGGACCTAAAACGTCGCCCGTGGCGATGTCTTTGTCGGCATCGGTTTCGCCCTTCTGCCATTCCTTGGTATAGAAATAAGCCTGGTCCGGGTGCACTACCTTGACCGGCTTCAAGACAAACCCGCCGTCCTGCCTGTCGATCTCCATATAGTCGCCGACGGAAACGTTCAAATCCTTGCGCACGCTGTTGGGCAGCGTAATCTGATAATTCTGTTTTACTTTGACCAGGGGCATTTCTTTCACCTCTTGTTTGTTGTGCATATCTCTTAAAGTTTAAATTTTATAAATTTGAAGTTTAATAGTACTCTAGTTCAGGCAGTAGTCAAGCTCTTTTTAACTGCCGTAATATCTCTTGACAAGATAT
>JAFCZZ010000424.1 GCA_019314085.1 Deltaproteobacteria bacterium
GATACAACACCTGCAAGAAAATGGTCATATCGAAGGCGTTGTGCAAGATATCCCTGTCTTGCTTCGGGAAGTAGGGACGGATATCTTCGAGGAACATGGCGACGCAATCAAAGACAAGATGGTCAAATTCTTCTGGAAACAGTTCGCAACGGGCGTCACGAAAGGGCTGCCCGAATTTTACAAACAATATCTTGCAGAAAAGGCATTGGAAGAATAAACTTAATTTAGTGAATTAAAAGGAGATTCAAATGGGTTCCACAAAAGGAAGTAAAAACCACACCAGCGTAATAGCACGTATCCCTGTGAAAACTCGTTGCTGTATAGGCGCAACGCCAATCAATGATAACGGCGACATCTTCTGCGGTCACGACAAAGTGAAAAACCGGAACCATAAAAGGACTGGTGGGTATCGGCAATCCTGGTGCCCCGTCGAGGTTCGACGGACTGACCATGATACGCCCCAGGCCGAAACTGAGGCCGCCTACACCCCTAATACCGGCAGAGTCATGTTGATAATTGTCTTGTTGGCCACGCTCGCTCTAATCGGCATTTTGGTTCTTGGCTTTAGTAATTTCGTCGGATAGCTCAATGAATGTAACTATCGCAGTAAAAAAGAAAGAATACGGTCTGGTCACATCGGCCTCATGGTGTGACCAGACCGTCGTCGGACTAGACATAATAGGTGAACCCACGTTCACAGAATGGGACGAACTAGGTGCGGGATATGGGGCTGCTCGCTCGTCGCTTCCGTTCCTCATTGGCGACTGGATAAACTATGGTCGTGATAATTTTGAAACCTGGGCGCAAGCAACCCGTTACTTTCCAGACCACACCTCCCAAACCCTGGCCAACTACGCATCAGTTTGTCGAGCCGTCCCCTTCCACATTCGCCGGTGGGAATTATCGTTCAGCCATCACCAGCACGTTCGGGCGTTATCAGAACGCCTACAAATAAAAGAACTGGCTTTCGCCGTAGAGTATTCAATAGGCTCGGAATATTTTCGCTTGCACATCGGAGACACCCATGGTAAAAAGAAGGTGCAAAACAACCGATACTTGCGTGGCCTAAGGAAAGCAAACATCGACTTCGCCGCCCTTTGTGACCATGCTCCGCTAGACCAATTAGACCTACTGCGAGACATAGGAGATAAAATATCGAAGATAACGGACGACTATATGCTCACCCTTCAACCAGACCCACCAGAGGAAGAAAATGAAACTAACTAAAATACTTATTATCACTTTGCTGGCCGTGTTGTTCATGGCCGCATGTGCACCAACACCACCAACCGCAACCGTGGCCCCAACGGCGGAGCCAACTCCAACACCATACCCGAGGCCATTTGAAATCGACCTATACGACCTACCGCCAGGAACGAAAATCGTTGAGGTCGTTGGTGCGCCGGTTCCACTCAGGGAATGCTCCCGCTATAATGCCTCCGGCTTTTGTGTGTGGGGTATCTTTGGCAAGTCCGTCAAAGGGAACCGCATTATTATCTCTCAAATCAGAACGTGGGAGCATCCGGCTAAACTTCTCGTCGTTTATGAAACGCCTGTGAAAGGTGACGGCGGGACGTTTGCCCTGGAGCTTCACCCCTACCAAGTGGTCGCTAGTTATTATGTTTACTTTACATCGATCGACCTAGAACCAATTGACTGGAAACATATTGATTTCGATATCTTCTCCATGTTTGGGAAGCCAGCCCTTTATGTTTTGGAACGCCACGTCGAAGATTATAATTTGCCGCCGCCGTTAGAATAGGCCGCCGCAGTATAGGGGGTCAGATAACTCTACTTATCTGACCCCCATCGGAGTTTTCCATGAACCCAATAGTACAAGAATTGCTTATGAAGGTCGAGGATATCGTCCGGAGGGATTACATTTTGAGGACGGAACACGTCGTCGAGTTGGCTGCCGCAACCGGAAACATGAGCCGAAAAGAAGCTGCCCGAATGGATTTCCTCAAATGGTCAAGCATAGACACCGCTCATAAAATTGTTGAGTTCATGGAAGATGAAGCCGATGAAATCCAATTAGGTTTATACCTGGAATTACTCATGACGCTCGACAACCCAGACGCCACGATATCCTATCTGAACGGATGGCGGGAGACAGCCAACGTATCTTCGTGGCTGGACGAGAAATATCAGACGGCAATCGACGAACTAAACGCAACGAAGGAACTTAAACTACATGACGATTAAGGCCACCAGGGAAGGATACATTTTCGAGATATCACGCGACCCAGATAAGAAGGGCGGGTTTGCGGAAGGGACTAGGTTCTCCGCTTATCAAGCCCAGGCCATGTTGGTGAACGGCTCGTTCACCGAAGGAACCCGTGTCATTATCTGGGTGAAGGAAAAGCACATAAACAAGAAGCCCGGGCCGTATTATGTTTACTCATGCGCCGGCTATGGTCAGCACCTTTTGGCTGGCCGCTCTGAGTTCCAAAAACTGGGCAGAGAAATCTTGTCGAAGGATGGCTGGCTTGTTTTCTTTACCGGAGGCACACGCAAGAACGCTCCCCAGGGGATGAAAGGCTTTCCAGATATCGTCGCCTTCGGTAAGAATAGGGTCGCCATTATCGAGGTGAAGTTTGGCCAAGATAAACT
>JAFCZZ010000425.1 GCA_019314085.1 Deltaproteobacteria bacterium
ACTGATACCACTCCAGCAATAGAATTTAATGTTAGCGAGACAAATGCATCTTCAACAGTAGTTAAAGTAGATGGTGATGTTGTTTCTAAGGTAAGCGGAGAGAGTTTAGATACTCTATCAGAAGGGGAGCATACTCTAACTATAGTTGCTACTGATGTCGTTGGTCATCAGACAACTGAAAGCAGGATCTTTGTTATTAACCTTTCCGGACTAACCGCCCCAACAGCTGACAATGGTTCAGGAATTTATAACAGCACTACCTCTGTTGTTCTAACTAGCGCTCAAGGACAAACCATTTACTATACCACTAATGGAAGCACTCCTTATGCCACTTCTTCCCAGCTTTACAGTTCAGCATTATCCATCAGTACAGATACCACATTGAAAGCTGTCGCTTATAATGGTCAGCTAGTTGTAACTTCTCCAGTTGCTATTTTCTACTACACTATTAAGACAGGCAGCGCTCTTACAGGACCATCAACTCATGAAATACCTATTGCTGCTGGTTGGAATATCTTTTCCGTACCGAAAGTAGTTGCTTCATCTACTATGAGTTCTCTTGACTTGGGGGGAGAAACTGCTTATATGCTGATTGATAGCGCATGGGTTCCTTATGCCACGGCTAAGACAGCTTTCCACTCTAGCGTAGACTTTGCTCCACTGTATGGATACGTTGTCAATAATGCTTCTTCCGCCCAAACTCTTACTATTACATATGATGATACGGTTACTGATGATAGCAAACGATTTGAAAGAGACTTTACAACTACTGGGGGCACTGGAAGTATTGGATGGTATTCAGTTGGTGTTGCTTCGCCAGAAAAATCTTTAATACAAGCTTACTCCTCTACTATTAATATAGATACTTCTGACTCAATTTATCGTCAGACAGGTTCAAATATTACCCAGATCATTGACTACACTGGTAATGTGAATAGTAATAGTACAGCTTTTACTGCCTCTAGTGATGATTACGTAAGCAGAATAACAGTAGGCGATTCTAGCAATATAATTAATCCTAGGGAAACCAGAGGATATATTATGTATGTGAATGCGGATAATGGAGGAATAAGTGGAAATCAAAAATAAACATAAGCTAATAGTTAATAAAAAATTATGAAAAAATTTAGTTTTTTGATACTTCTTATTTCTTTAATGTTGCTTCCTTCTATAGGTTTTGCTCAAATAGCTCCGCCTGTATCGTTTTATGGGACAGCTGTTATTAATAGTACTGGCTTGCCTAGTGAAAGTACTATTAAAGCATATTACGGTTCTGCTTCTTCTGCTTCTGGAGAGATAACTACCACTGCCATTGGAAAGTATGGAGCAGCTGATCCTGATAATTACAATGGTTGGACTGACTCACCATTAACTATTAGCGAAGAAAGTGCAGAAACTATTTACTTTAAAACAATAGTTTCTGGCTATAACAACGGAGAAGAAATCACTGCTGACGAAACTAATACTTATTCTGACGCTACTAAGCGACAGAACTTGACCTTTACTACGCCTACAGCATTAGCTGCTTCTGTTAGCGGAGGAACACATCATTCCTCTCAATCAGTTAGTTTGAGCGCTACCGCTGCCGCTTCAATTTATTATACTTTAGACGGAACAGCGCCTGATAATACGGATACTCCTTATGATACAGCTATCACTATTAACTCTGATAAAACATTAAAAGCTATTGCTTACCATAGTAATGGAAATGGCAGTGAAACTATAACAGAGGCATATGTTTTTACTTGTTCTGTAAGTAGCGTGAGCAATGGAACAGTTTCTGCTTATTCTGATTGTACGATTACTTGTAATTCTGGCTATACTTTGAGCAATGGTGCTTGTGTTGCTTCAGGCGGCGGAGGCGGAGGCGGAGGAGGAGGCGGTGATACCACTGCTCCTTCAATCAGCAATATAGCAGTTAGTGAAAATTCAACTAGCGCTGCCATCACCTGGACCACAAACGAATCCTCCCAATCATGGATTGTTTATGGAACAAGTACTGCTTATGGTTCAGAGGAAAAAACAACTTCTTATGTTACTTCTCACTCTATAACTTTAAGCGGGCTTACTGCGGAAACAACCTATCATTATCAGGTTAAATCAAAAGATAGTAGCGGTAACATCGGCACATATACAGATAAGACATTTACTACTTTAGCCACTGGCGAGGAGCCAGCTGAAGAACCAGAAGCGCCTACTACAGAACCAGAAGAACCATCTACTAAGCCTTATTCTGAAATGACAGTTGCTGAATTACAAGCCGAAGTTAGCAGGATTTTAGCTATGATTGCTGATCTTCAAGCGCTTTTACTTGAAATGACAGGTGAAGTAACAATAGAAGGCATTCCATCTAGCTTTACTTTTGATAAAAACCTTAAACTCGGAGACGTTTCAATTGACGTTAAATATCTACAGATTGTCTTAAACTCTGCTTCTGACACCCGTTTAGCTTCTTCTGGAGTGGGTTCTCCTGGGAATGAAACAAACTACTTTGGCTCTTTGACCAAATCAGCAGTGATCAAATTTCAAGAAAAATATACTGACACTTGTTTATCTCCTTGGGGATTAACTTCAGGAACTGGATTTGTTGGTTCAACAACCAGAGATAAATT
>JAFCZZ010000426.1 GCA_019314085.1 Deltaproteobacteria bacterium
CCCTGCCAGCATTGCGGTAGGCACAACCGTGTTGCCCCAGGTCCGCCGGGATCGGAATCGACATTCACCTGTGAGGAGTGCGGGGAAGAGAATGTCGTCACTTGGAAATAGGATAGTCAACATGGGAGTTTCCTGGGTCCTGCAGAGGCACAGGGATGGGATAGCGGAGGGGATCGAGGCAATCCTGTCCATGATCGGCGAGGAGAGGATCCGCATCCTGGTGGAGGACGGCATAACGCTTGTGAGCCTCTGGCCCAATAAGGACCAGCTCTTGTCCAAAGTGGCGGACTATGCCGCACCCTACCAGGACTTCATCGGGCGCATCGATCTCGGCGAGGTCGCGTCCTGGTTAACAGACCTTCTTGACGAAACCAATTCCCCCTTCGCCTTCATTCCCCAGTCCTGGATCCTGAAAAACCTGAGGGAGGCCAGGCGCGAAATCTTGGCCACTATGGTAAAATAGATTAGAAAAAGCGGGGTCGGAGTTCGGCCCCGCTTTGCTTTGGCGGCTAGGCGAAGGAGGTCTGATGCAGGAGAAGCTCACCTGGTGGCAGGCCCTGTTGGTGGCCTCAAGCGTCGGGACCGCGGCACTGGCAGCCTACTCCACCTTCAAGGCCAAAGAGGCTGCACAGACTGTTCTTCGGAGCCTCGAGGGGCCGCCTGACCGCAAGGTCTCCGGCCCCCTCGTCAGCGTGGTCATCCCCACTTGGAACGAAGCCGAGTACCTGGCGAATCTCCTCACCAGCCTCCAGAACCAGACCTATGAGCCTTTTGAGATTATCGTTGCCGACTGGAGCTCCACCGATGGCACGAGGGAGGTGGCCGCCTCCTTTGGCGCCATCGTTGTCGATATCCCTGAGAGAGGGGTTGGCCCCGCCAGGAACGCTGGCGCAGCCGTGGCAAGCGGCGACTTCCTCCTGTTCCTGGATGCCGACACCATTCTGCAACCCACCCTGATCGAGGATCTGATGATGGAGCTCCTGGCCACGGGTGCTCTGCTTGCCCACCCGCGCATCGTCTGCTACGAGGACGGGATATATCCAACGGTGAGATGGATCTGGAACACATTTTCACCGCATTCTTACACAACGCGGGCTGTTTTGGTGAGGCGGGAAGCCTTCGACGCCGTTGGAGGATATAAAAACGTTTGGCGGGAGGATCTGCTTTTAGGCAAGGAAATCAGCGACCTGTTCGGCAGCGAAGCGATAGCTTACCTGCCGTGGGCTTTCTGTGGGACGAGCACCCGAAGGGAACGCGCCATCCAGACAGGTCGGATGGCGGCTACCAGGGCAGCCAAGTTTGGCGAGTGGCCCGAGTTCCCCGCGGTGAGAGATGGTATCTATTATTAGGAGGACGAAATGGGCAACATCAGCTTTTGGAGTGCCGTAAAGTTCGGTGCGGGGTTTTCCCTTGGCGGAGCTCTGCTGTCGGCGCCGATATGGGTTTTGCTTGCCGTTCTTGGTCTGAAGGAAGTTACAACTGTGGCATGCCCCGCCTGCGGGGCAGAAATCCCCGTGGGCCCGCCCTACCCTGCGCATTTCGCCTGCCTCGAGTGCGGGCAGGTTATCGAGGTTGGGGCACAAAATCCTGGGCTGAGCGTCAGAAACTCAGGCTACAGGTATCCTGCCCTTCCTGAGGCCTGCGTCTGCGAGTCATGCGGTCATGTTGTGGAGAATCCTGGGACACATTGCAGGGTGCTGAGCTGCCCGGTATGTGGTGCAAGCATGTGGCGGAAAAAGTGAGCTACAGCGAGGAGGAACTGCTGGTCGAGACGCCGCATATCTACCCGGACATAAAGTGCCGATATTGTGGCCGCAGCGTCTGGAAATGCTCAACGGGGGATATGCTTCATCGGCGCATGGTGAATGATGCGGTCAATATCCTTGGTGGCAGGGTGCTGTGCAATGATTGTGCGCCTCTATCACAATGGCAGCCCGTTGGTGGGCTCACTCTCGGGATGAGAATAAAACGCTGGTATCGTTTCAACTTGGAAAGCATGCGGCTCCGCCGGATGATTCGGGTGCTAAAAAGAAGGGGGGACTGGTGGCGCAGAAAATAGATGTCCGCTTTGGCGAAAAGCTGTCACCAACTGAGTTTATTCGGCCCCGCCAGGTTGAAGACCTTGCCCTTGAGCTCACTCTGCGAGCGAATTCGATATCCGCCAGATGATCACCACTCTATGGCAGCGTTCCCCTTTGCCGATCTGCCCTTTTTTGGTCGGAAATATCTCATCCGGCGCTCCACAGATGAATTCTGGCAATACCCTGCGGAAACTCTCGAGTGGGGCCTGGGTGATTGTGAGGACAGCTCCATATTATTGATCTCCATGCTCCGGGCCTACGGCATCGAACCTGAAAGGGTAGCTGTTGTCATAGGCCAGATCCCCGCAGGGCCACATTCCTGGGCCCAGCTGGATGGCACCATCCTGGAGACCACGCTCACCTCAGCACCAGCGCTGCCCTGGAGGACCTACCCTGAGTACGTGCCAGCGTGGGCCTTCAATGATATAATGGTGTCTGGGGAGGGAGAAGCTGGCATGGATAGGCGAACGATGGCAGCACCCAGTAAAGGTGTAAGTGTGGCAGCGCAGGCCGACCACATATGCACGGGAAGTTCAGTAGGCTTCCAGCCATTCCGATATCCTGATACATGGCTGGAGGGTGAATACTATTGGATAGACCTCCCTCTTTACTGGAACTTTCGGGATTATTGCCGCCCTGCCCTCACTGGTAATTGGCGCTCCTTTTTTGAGATTGACATCTACATTAGGGTTGATTGGGCGCTGGGTGGATCCTGGGAACTGAAGCAGATCCACTACCCGTATGACATATACGCCCAGCAGGGGTCAGTCGTCATAGAGAATTTTCCGCTGCCCCCGCTACCCCTTGGTCCACACACCATAGACCTACAGGCAAAGTTTTTCTGCACCTACGGTGATGGTAGCGCCTTCATTGGTGAGCACGCGAGTGAAGTAACAACACTTGAAGTTGAGGTCGTAGAGGCATTTCCTCTATGCTCGTTCACGGTGTCAACTACCGTGGGCTATGCCCCGCTCTATGTGGAGTTCACCGACACCTCCATTGCTCCAGCTGCCGCACCTATCACCTCATGGCACTGGGACTTTGGGGATGGAGCCACAAGCTCACTCCAGAACCCCTACCACGTTTATGAGACACCGGGTACCTATACGGTGACGCTCACCGTCTCCAACCAGCACGGGTCCGATTCGGCATCGGTAACGATAAATGTTCTGGCAGCAGCCCCGCATCCGGTATTCTCGGACAGGTGCTGGTTTCCCACTAGCGTTCGCGTGGACCAGGCCTTTACACCGGTGCTGATCATCGAGAATCAGGGAGGCTCAGGCGATATCTACATTGACCTCATAGTCGAGGGAAGAACAACTAGGATATTTGAGGGGGCCATCGACGGATACGCCGAATACCAGGTCGATATTGGGTCCCACACCATAGACTGGTACTTGGGTTATACCCCCACTGAATCCAGATACGCCACACTCAGGTTCCAAACAGGGCCTGTAGGAGAGCCCCCCATAGGTGATGCCTCGTTCACTATCTCTGTCCTGGTTGAGGGCCCGCCCCCTCCGCCGCCACCACCTGAGGAAGGCATGCCCTGGTGGGTTTACGCCATAGCTGGTGGTGGTGCGTTAATTGGTATAGGAGGGCTCGTTCTTGCCTTGAGGAGGAAGAAATGGCAACAGAGGTGAAGAGGCCTGTCGAGGGTGATTATAAGTGGCTCGCCATCCTTGGTGGTTTGGGGCTTCTTGGTCTTGGTATCGGCGTTGGCATTTGGAAATTGACCGAGTGGCTGGAGCAAAGGGAAAGGATAAAGCAGGAGCTTATACAGGAGTACCTAACTGAGCTTGAGGACCTGGTTAATTTCCAGGCTGCCCTTGCTGAAGCAGGCGTGGTCACGCCTGCTGACCAGGCGATCCTCGACTCAAAAACAGAAGCTATGGCGATGAAGGAACGCATAATTGAAAGCTACAGCACTCATTGGCTGGTGGATTTAGTTGAAGGCGTAACGGAGGCTGCTCAAGCTATGGGTATCTGGCTGGTGCTGGTTCCCATAGGCGGGTACATAGTCTATCAAATAGTAAGGTGGCTGTTCAAACACCGACCGCCTGGTGGACCAAAGCCTCCTACATGTCCAAAATGTGGGCTGACATTCGCAGATGAGGCAGCGCTGAAGGAGCACATAGAGAGGGACCACACCCCGAACCCGAACCCAGCAGAGATCCTGTCGGCACAGGCTGAATTTGCCCAGCAGCCATATTGGGTACAGGAAACTATCGCTGCCGAGGCGGGCATATATGCTCGCGCACATCAGGCCTGGGATACCCTGTCTCCAGAAGAAATAACCGCGCTGGCCTATGCCATAGGCTTCACAGTCATGGTTTCAATAGCAGCACCGGAGCTTCTTCCTGCCGCTGGATGGCTGCTGCTCTAAAGCGGTCTTGACATGGCGCAAAAAAGCGTTTAACATTCTAGTCGGAACTAAGGCGGTGGGTGGTTCCGCAAAGCGAAGACCCACCGCCTTCGCTTTAGGAACACCCGCAGCCTTAGGGGACAAAACGGGGTCGGATGAGCCCATGGTTTGGGTCCGACCCCGTTTTGTGTGGGCTCATCCGACCTCAAAAGGAGGTTTGGGATGGCCAGACCATTTACAGCGGCCAGGATCGGCGAGATGGTGTGGCCCGAGCTGGCCGCCGTCGGCGCCCTCTGCATCGGGCATGTGGTGATCAGGGCGATTGATGCTGCTTTCGCCCTGGACCGGCCTTTCCGCAGGGTCTCCGACTGGGGCCACGTGTTCGTACTCGGCACCACGGCCTACTGCGTGGCGACGGACAGGGCCCCAGATGTCAGCAAGGCCATGTTCTACGCCAACATGGGCCTGCTCGGCACATCCTTCGGCGACTGGCTCTACCAGAGGGCGGTGGGGCCCAGGGTGGCCCAGATCAGGGCC
>JAFCZZ010000045.1 GCA_019314085.1 Deltaproteobacteria bacterium
CCTCCCAACACTATCTTCAACCTTTTGATATAGTTCCGCAGCTATCGGTTCCACCTCATCTTTTTCCAGCAGTCTTATCCGTGCCATACGTTTTCCTCGTATTGATGTATCACATCCATTCACACAACGCGTCACGTACATGGTCCGTACCGTGAGAAGGGTCAGGTCCGCAGGAGCTTTTCAACCTTGTCGGGATCTCCGTCTGCTTCCTCAAAGGCCTTGGAAAGCCTGTCGGCGTTCTGGCCGGCCATCAGGTACAGGCGCATCATCATACGTGCATAATCGCTTTGTATTCCCTTCACGAACAGGTCCCGGTTCAAAGCGAGGCCATCGTGCAAATTCAGATCGCAGCAGCCGTAGGTGATTTTCTTGATCAGGGAGAGGGCCACTGGCGATTTACTGGCCAGATAGAGGGCAAACTGCATGACTTCGGTTTCCAGCTCATCAGGATTACAGGCCCTGGTAACCAGCCCGATTCTTTCGGCTTCATCGGCGTAGACCCTCCTGCCTGTCATGCACAGTTCCAGGGTCTTGCCCAGGCCAATCAATTGAAGCATTCGAGGAATCCCGTATCCCGGGGGAAATCCGGCGTGAATCTCCGATTGGCCTATAAAGGTATCTCGTGACATGAACCGGAAATCGCAGTACAGAGCAAGCTCGCAACCGCCGCCTTCAACCGGCCCGTTTATGGCACAGATGACCGGTTTGGACGTAATCTCGTTTATGGTCTTCGGCTCCTCATTTTCCGTCTGCCCTGCGACGACTCCTCCCCCGGCAGTTCCATCCAGCTCTTCAGCCCAGCCCTCAATGGTAGAGACATCGAAGTGTTGAATGAATGTTCCAGGCGTGGCGCTGGTTATGATTCCAACGCAGAGCTCGGGGTCGTTTTCAAACTCTTCCAGCAACTGGTTAAACTCGTCCACTGTTTCGAGGGACGCCAGGTTTTGCGGAGGATTAGAAAATTTCCAGGTCACAATAGGCCCTTGTTTCTCGACATGATAAAATCGGGGTTCGATCGACATTTTCTGCTCCTTTATTTTGTGTCAGCCTTACCGGTCTCACGCACGGTACGGAGAAAATCGGTAATTTCCTGGATGGTTCTGCCCGGGTCTTCGATGGCCGTCATGTGTCCGATACCCTCGATAACAACATGCCGTACATCAGGTATTTGAGCAGCCAGAACTTCACTCGGTTTCAAGAACATAAGGTCGAATTCGCCCAGCAGTACCAGGGTGGGACATTTGATCTGTCTCAGGCCCTCGACCATGGTATTCGGATCGGCGTAAAATCTCTCCATGAAGGTCCCGACTGCAACCGGATCAAGTCGTCGCACAAACCCTTCGTAGATTTTCCACATTGCCTCCCGTTCCGGATGTTCATCCATCTTGAACAGGAAAACCCCCGGATCGGCCCTCACTGCGGCAATCCAATCATCAGCCGTACTCTTTTTGATGGCCTCCGACACAGCGAGATGAAGCTTTCTCGCTTCCTCCGGGTCGATTTCACCGAATTCAGCCGGTACTTCCGGGGCAGTGGCCGAGCCGGTATCGGTCAGCATCAGGCTGATCAACCGATCAGCGGTTGTCATGGCGTACCGCACTGCCGCCATCCCTCCGGTGGCGTGGCTCAGGATATGAAACCTCTCCAGACCCAATTCGTCGGCCAGGAGACCGAAGTCATTACCCATGGTCGCCGCGTCGTAACCGAAGGGTTCGCCGTCGATCATTGTTCGGCCATGACCCCGCATGTCCATGGATATCACCCGGTACTCTTCGGCCAGTTTCGCAGTCACACCGGTTTTACTCCAGTACGTGCCGTCCTCGCACAGACCGTGATTGGTGAGGATCGGCTCCCCCTCACCGACATCTTCGTAGTAGAGTTTCAGGTTCGCCTTTTCTATATATGGCATCATTCTCCTTTTCTGCGGCAAAGAACCAAACCAGGCAGCCCGGCTATTTCTTGAGTTTCAGATCCGGCATTTCAATGTCACGATCCCAGGTTCGGTCCGTCACCCCCCGTTTCTTCATGTCCGCTTTGGCGATTCGAAGGGTTTTGGTGCGCGGTATATCATCCACCACGTCCACATATCGCGGTACCATAAAATGGGCCATGGTCTTGGCGCAATGGCGCATCAAATCCTTCAAGTCAATGGCTACGCCATCCTTCGGCCTGACCCAGATCATCACCTCATCTTCAGTCAGTTCCGAGGGGACGCCAAACGCCGCGCATTCGGCCACCCCGTCATCTTTCTCCACCATGTTTTCCACTTCCCAGGATGAGATGTTTTCTCCTCTTCGCCGTATGGAATCGGTTTTCCGGTCCACAAAATACAGGTACTCTTCTTTATCGACATAGAAAAGATCGCCGGTCCGTATCCACCCCCCCTTGACTTTTTGGGTAGATGCCTCCGGGTTTTTGTAGTATTCGACAACGCTGGCCGGTTGATTTTTATTCTTTGCGACCAGCTCGCCATATTCTCCCTGGGAAACCTCGACATCATTGCCGTCCACCAGTTTCCATTCCACCTCGGGTCCAGGTTTGCCAACCGATCCGACAGGGGCATCCCCCCGGTTAACGATGTTTATACCGCCGCCGTCGACCGCTCCGTAACCCTCCCAGATTTTCACTTGAAATCGTTTTTCAAAGGCCTTCCAGAGATTGGCGGGGCAGGCTGCGGAATTCACGATCCGTACGGGATTATCAGCGTCGTTGTCTTTTTCCGGCTGTTTCATCAGAATGGGGATCATGGCACCCAGACCATTGAACTGGGTCGCCCCATAGTACCGTATTCGATCCCAGAATCGGGAAGCGGAAAAGTGCGAATCCAGTCCGAAGGGAACGCCACCCGCCATGGCAAAACCCGCTGTCAGCATGAGGGCATTGGCGTGGAACAGCGGAAGGCAGGTATACAGAACGTCATCCGGCGCAAAGAGCTGCGATGCACCGATTTTCCACCACAACGCCACACCGGGCTGCTGACGGGCAACCACCCCCTTGGGGAGACCCGTCGTACCTGATGTATATAACAAGTAGGCAATATCTCCCTCCTGAATCGCATAATCCGGCTTTTCCGATGGTGCTGCAAGCAGCTCATTGAAATCCACTGTATGTTCAGGTAAAGGCTCGTTTGTGGTCCGACGCACGAAAACCGTCTCAATAGCCTCCAACGCTTCTTCAAACTCGGTGATTTTCGGGTAAAGCGTATCGTCAATGGCCAGGTATTTCACGTCGGAATTTGTTAAGATAAAATGGAGCCCGTCGCCCATGAGAGCGATGTTGATAGGGACACTGTATATTCCGGTTCGCTGGGTTCCGTAAAACACATACAGGAATTCCGGACAATTTCTCATCAGGATTGCGATACCGTCACCCGGTTTTGCCCCGTGAGCCAGCAGTCCGTTTGCCAGGCTACAGGTAGCCCGGTTATACCCGGCAAAGCTGATTTTCTCCTTATCGAACATGATATAGGTTTTATCGTCGAGAGTCTTCGCCTGGTCTTCAATGAGATCGGAAAAATATGATATCTGGGACTGATCTGTCATCGTGTTCTCCTTTAAATATTTGTCAGGCTGCCTTTTAATCGACGGCGTCGTTTTCCGGCAGTCCTCTCGCTCCGAATCATCAAATCTTGCGGGCGGTCTCGTTGGCACTGAAGATTGCTTCCTGTATCTGCGCTATCTGGGCACAGTCACCCACTTTATAGACCTCCGAAACCTTTCTCTGCAGCGATTCATAAAGCTCATCGCTGCCCTTTCTTTCCCTGGAGATAATCAGTGTATCGTAGGGAAGAACCCGCTCTACCCCCTCATTGTTCACGGTTTTGACTTCATTGTTGGAAATATCCTTCACGGTAATGTGGTATAGGATCTCCGGATTACTTAACCGTTCACCTTCCGGCGTGACCCTGGGGAGTCTGACATCGGTCAGCTGTTTCAGGATATACAGCTTTCTGCTGTCGGAATACCATTTGGCCAGCGTCTCGATCCCCCCCCTGCCTATCATGACCACATCCTTGCCCTCTCGGGCGAGGGAGATAGCAAAATCGGCCGCTACCAGTCCCCAGATAACGACCTTTTGGCCGATCTCATCCATCCGACCCAGCGCGTCGATATGATCCATCACGCCCGGTTTCCCCCGGGCCTCTTCCGGGATCAGCATGGTCGAACCGGCAGCCAGGATAACGGCGTCAGGGTTCAGTTTTTCCACTTCGTCGAGTGTTGCCTCTGTATTCATTCTGACATCCACGTTTTGTTTTTCCATCTGAATGGAGAGGTATTCGACAATATTACCAAATTCTGAGGTCATCGGCGTCTTGGCGAGTGCCGCCACCATACCGCCGAGTGCGGGCGCCTTTTCCATCAGGGCCACCTGGTGTCCCCGCAGCGATGCGATTCTGGCCGCCTCCATCCCCCCTACGCCGCCGCCGATCACGAGAACCCTCTTCACCGTTTCAGCCCGGGTCAGTGGAATGTGAGCCTGGTGAATTTCGTAGTTAATGGGGCATGGGCCACAGGCCACATTGCAGCCGATACAATGCCGGATTTCGTCGGCCCTTCCCTCCAGATACTTCTTGGGCGTATCGGGATCGGATGTCAGTTGCCGGCCCATGTATATGAGATCGGCCTTTCCCTCTTCCAAGAAGCGGTTCGCCATATCGATTTCGATGATCCTGCCAACACCGATAACGGGAAGTCTTGTCGCCTTTTTCACCGCCGCGGTCATATCCATGAAACAACCCCGGGGATAGTACATGGGGATGAGAATCCCCTGTGTGGAACGGATCATGTCCCCCTGGGTCACGTCAATGCAATCGACCCCTGCCCGCTCCATGGCGGGGACCACATACTTGAGGGTATCCTGCAGCGTGATCCCCTTCTCGCCGACCAGCTGATCGCTGCTGATCCTGACTAGTATGGGGTAATTGTCCCCTACCGCCCTGCGCATCTCCTGGATGATCTCCGTGGAAAGGCGGAGCCGGTTTTCCCAACTGCCTCCATATTGGTCCGTCCGTTTGTTGTAGTAAGGTGAGATGAAAGAGCAGTTCAATGTGGCACCGCCATGGGCACAGTGAAGTTCCACGCAGTCCGCACCCGCCTTTTTGGCCCTTATCGCCGCCGCCACGAAGTACTGTTTAGCCTCCTCGATCTCCTCGATGGTAATCTCGGTTACGGGAACATCGAAGCTATAGATAATCTTAAAATAATCATCCGTAGCATCTTCCGCATCGGGATAGGGCGAAACTGATGGACCCCTGCCGGACATGACACCACCCACCGCCTCCAGCTGAACCCCGAATTTAGCGCCATACACATGGACCGCATCGGCTATCCTGCTAAACCCGTCGATAAACTTGTCATCGTACAGGCCCACACGGGTCATCCCAAGCATCTCCAGCATCGCAAAATCGGGTTCAGGCCCGGCCACCACCGCCCCGGTCATGACGAGCCCGGCCCCGCCCTTCGCACGGTCCTCAAACCAGCGGATCGTCTGATCGTTGATGGTACAATCATTGTTGGAAGGCATATTCAGTAATGGCGGAAAACCCAGCCGGTTTTTGAGCACCATCCCATTAATTTCAAACGGTTCAAAAATTTTCTTTGTCATGGCTTCCTCCCTTTGTTGTTTGTCCTTATCGATACCGGTTGAGCGATCACATTTTTTCCAGCAAGTGGATCGCCATAGCGGCCTCACCCACACCGATGGTTCCGCCACCGTTCTCGGCCATGGCGATGCGTGGATTGTTGACCTGTCGCCTCCCGGCTTCTCCCCGGAGCTGGGTTGTCAGCTCGTATATCTGTGCAAGCCCGGATGCGCCAATGGGATGGCCCCGGGACAATAATCCGCCACTGGGATTCACCGGAATTTTTCCATCCAGGGCCGTCGCTCCGCTTTCGGCAAGTGGCCCGCCCCCCCCGATGGGGCAAAATCCCATCTGTTCGGTCTGATACAGCTCGCCAAAGGCGGTTGCATCGTGCAACTCCACCACGTCGACATCATCAGGCCCCACTCCTGCCACTTCATAGGCTGCTTTTGAGGCCCGACCACAGATATCGTTTTCCCCTATCCGTTGTCCTGATCTGATGATAGATGCACGAATACGAACAACCCTGCTGGAGGGATGCTTTTTCAGAAAACGATCGGAGCAGACAATGGCCGCCCCGGCACCGTCCCCAATAGGAGCGCACATTGCCCGCGTCAGGGGGAAAGCCACCTCATAATCATTCATGACCTGCTCGACTGTCTGCGGAAAGGTATATTGCGCCAGTGGATTCAGCGTCGAATTGTTGTGATTCTTTGCCGCAATCACAGCCAGCTGCCTCTGCGTCGTCCCGTATGCCTTCATATGCGCCCGTGCACCCGCAGCGTAAAAGTCCATGAATATGGAATGGGACTTTTCCTTCTTGGGCTCAACCCCTTTTTCCCTGGCTTCCCTGGCTTCCCGTTCCCTCTTTTTACGGACCTCCTCTTTTATCTTTTCGATAAACTTCATCGTTTCCTCAACATCCGTTCCGGAGATGAATCCGTCCATCGATCTCTTTTTTACTTTCCCTTGATCATCTTTGGGGGGCGGGTAGTACATCTTCTCCACCCCTATAGCCAGAACACAGTCGTAAACACCCGCCTTGACTGCCATCCAGGCCGAATGAAGGGCTGTGCTCCCGCTGGCGCACGCATTTTCGACATTGATGATCGAGATTTTGTCCAGGCCGTTGGCCGACAGTGCCACCTGGCCACGAATAGAGTGCTGAAATTCCGCCATCCCCCAACCGGTATTGGAAAACCAGGCCGCTTCAAGATCCTGCAGGGCCAAACCGCAATCCGCCAGCACTTTCTTGAGGACGTCACCGGTCAGCGCCTTTATCCCCTTGTCCAGATGCTTGCCAAACTTGATCATGCCGGTTCCATAAATATATACGTTGTCGCTCATTTCTCCCCTTCCTGTATTGCGAACCTGTTATTGTTAAAGATACTCGGCCGCCGCCAGCCCCAGGGTCTCGTTTACACCGTCTTCGATCATCGCAGCGCGGGCATCCCGGAACATCTTTTCCACCGGATACTCCTTGGTCAGACCGTTTCCGCCGAAGATCTGGATGGCCTTACTGGCTACGTATGTGGCTGTTTCTGTCGAGAGACATTTCGCTGCTACTGCGTGTGCGCCGGAAGGCATCTCCCCCTTCTCCTGCTGCGTCGCATTATACAGCGCCATACGGCGGGCATTGGCCCTGGCCGCCTCAACCCTGGTGAACATCTTGAAGAGATCGAGTTTGATGTTCTTATGCTCAAAAATCGGTACGCCACCCTGGATGCGCTCCTGAGCGTACTTAAATGCTTCATCATAGGCCGCCTTGGCCAGGCCGGCAAAGACAATCGACATGCCGCCGTTAGCGCCGGCAAGAATCAATTCACCCATGGCCTCCATCTGACCTTCAACGGGCTGCACCACCACGAACTGTTTGGGGATCCTGGCATCCTCAAAAATGATGGGACCCTGGTTCAGGGATCGTTGGCCCATCTTGTTGAGCGGTTTTCCCCTTGATATGCCCGGCAGATCCAGGGGGATGATGGCCAGCCCCGACCCTGCCATCCCCTTGGACTGATCCAGCCCCACATGAAGTACCGCATGGGTAGCGATGGTACCGTTTGAGACCCAGGCAGCCTTTTCGCCATTGACGATATATTCGTCCCCCTTTAAGACACCCGTTACCGAAGGACCACATTTGGGATCATCCCCGCCCAGGGACCAGTCGCCGCCGTGGTCCGGTTCGGTGATAGCCCAGCAGCCGATCAACTCACCCTTTTTGTCTTCGACGAAGTCGTGAACCATCTGCTTCATCTCGGGAATGAACGGCGCAAAAACGGCAGCGAATCCGAATGGCATATTGGCGACGCCAAAACTGATCGCCAGGCCCGTATCACCATAACCCATCTCCTCCGCGATCAGGTATCCAGCCATTGAATCCATGGTGCCCGCCATCCCTCCGAATTCCTGGGGTATGGATCCCAAATGAAGGTCCATTTCACGGCACGCTTTGAATGCACCCCACAACGGCGATCCCTCGGCGTAAACATCAGCTGGGTCCGGCATCTGATCGAGTTCGATCCCCACCGGACGCATCACCTCGCTGGCGAATTTTCGAACCTCTTTTTGAATTGCCAGGGTTTCACTACTGAGATTAAAATCCAGATCTCGATATGCCATATCATTTCCCCTTTCCAGGTTAGATGCTCTAAACAGGAGGCTTCGCTCCCCACCCTAAAAAAATACTTCACACCCCTGATGGCCTCGTAAAAAGCAGCCCCTCCCTCTTGCCCATAACTATCTTCAGTTTTCAAAGAACAGAACGCTAAAAACCTATTTTGAAAACCTATTTTTCAGGATTAACTAAGTAAACAGTTACTTATAACTTTTTGTGTATTCACCATTTCACTCCCGATGTCAAGACTTTTTTGAATAAGGCTTTTTCCAAAAAAGATGCATTGTCCAAAAACGATATGTACTCCCTGCGTGTATTGACCGAGTAAGATTCACCCACAGGCAATATCGTTGTTTGCAGAACAATGATATGGGTGACGAAACGTGTAACAAACTGAAAATATTAGAGCTCTATTCCGGGTGATACTGCCATTAAGAATTACCAAATCGATGCGGCTTTATTGCTGGACAGGTGGTCCCGAAAGGGAACCGCACAGCATATCTTTCTCACGAAAAAACTGATCGACGGGAGTTCACCGCCCGATTTAAAGCATATATCATCGCAGGAATGAAATACAACTTGACAAACGAATT
>JAFCZZ010000427.1 GCA_019314085.1 Deltaproteobacteria bacterium
CCGCCCGTATATGACACGGGGGACTTTCTTCTCGCTATCCGCCCTTATTCCCTTGACCGGAGGGGGGTTTTTTATTACCGTATCTCAACAATCACACAATGCAAAGGGGGGAGAGGGATGTCAGCAATCTCGTATACATCGGCACGGGAACTTATCGGTTTCATTACGTCGGGGAAGGTCACGCCCCTGGAGGTGATGGAAGACACGCTGGGACGAATAGAAGAGGCAAATCCTTCACTGAACGCGTTTGTTTCAATAGATGCCGACCGGGCGCTGGATGAGGCGAGGGCCACCACCGAATCGCTCGCAGCGGGAAACAACCCAGGACCTCTGGCGGGTCTCCCCATCGGCGTCAAGGATCTGGAGGATGTCGGGGGGATGGTTACCAGCTTCGGATCCGTCCCCTTCAAGGATAACGTGGCCGCCGAGGATTCGGTACAGGTGGCACGCCTCAGAGAGGCCGGAGCCATTGTGGTGGGAAAGACCAACACGCCGGAGTTCGGATCGACGGGATTCTGCAAGAACCGCCTCTTCGGGACTACCCTGAACCCCTGGAATCTCGAACGGACACCGGGCGGGTCCAGCGGCGGGTCGGCCGCGGCGGTGGCCGCCGGTATGATTTCCATGGCGACCGGTTCCGACGGCGGAGGGTCCATCCGTATCCCCGCCTCCTATACGGGATGCTTCGGGCTCAAGACCTCCTACGGGAGGATCCCCACGGGGCCGCTCCCAATTCTCAGCATGAACCCCATCGTCGTCGCGGGTCCCCTGACACGAACCGTGGAGGATGCAGCCCTCTATCTGGACTGCGTGGCGGGGTACCATCCATCGGCGCCCGATTCGCTCCCCCGTCCCGAGCTATCCTACCTGGAAAATCTGGACCGTATCCCCCGAGGCCTTACGATTGCCTTCAGCCCCACCCTGGGGTACGCCACCGTCCAGCATGACGTCATGGCCCGCGTCGAGGAGGCGGTTCGCTGCTTCGAGGAGATGGGACATACCGTGGTCCTCCTGGAGGAGGCCATACCAAACGTGGTCGACGCCTGGTCAAAACTCTTCAGTCTCAATATCTACGGAACCCTGAATGAAAACATAGAAAAATACGGTAGTGAGATGGGAAGGGCCTTGGTGGCATCCCTCAAAGAGGCCAGCTCCGTCACGCTTGAACAGCTCATCGAGGCGCACCGGATCAAGACCGAGCAGAACCGTGTTCTCTGGAACCTCTTTGAGCGCTTCGATCTTCTCCTTACACCGACGATGCCCACAGAGGCATTTGCCGCCGGGGGACCGCCCCCGATCGAGATCGACGGCCGTCCCATCGGGATTCTCGACGTGGTGGCCTTCGCCTATCCCTTCAACCTCTCCGGGCACCCGGCAGCCTCCGTGCCGGCCGGCCTCACAGAGAGCGGGATGCCGGCAGGACTCCAGATCGTCGGTCCGCGCCACCGGGATGATCTGGTGCTTCAGGCCTCGCGGGCCTACGAGAAGGCACGCCCCTGGAACGGGAACTGGCCTATTGTCCGATAGCTATCCGGGCTTATACCTTGCCACGCCGCTGGGCCGCCCATGACGGCGTCTGATGGTCAATTCAACCGCCAGCCCCCTCCCTGCAGGCTGGGCAGGGGCAAATTGCCTGACAAAACATACCTCCCAAGGGTATTTGGTTCTCTAGAAATGCCCTTAAGAGGGGCACAATAAAGCCTATGAAACTATGGTTTGACATTAAAGACTTTTTATTTTAGAGTTTGAAAATAGGGGGGGTCATTATCTAAAACAATATCTCAAATCAAGAGGTTATTGCATCTCAGGGTGTAATAATATCGATATTTGACAATACCGTTTTCCATTTTGTGTCAAGATAATTTGTCCGTGTCAACAAACTTTTTTCTCAGTATTTGCTGTTTTTTAGTTTTGTTTTTTATAACCGCTCTGTTTCCGGGCAATCCTTGATGGTATCCCAGAAAGTTATAGGGCCGGTTCTATCTATTCATGGTGCACCGGGATATTCAATTATCCCGGTTTTGTGCGTATCTTTTTCGTTATGTATAGGAGGAAGAATTTATGGAAGCACGACCCTGGCATCGCCATTACGATTACAATGTCCCCACTACAATTCGTTACCCAAGGATGCCCGTTCACGGTCTCCTTCAGCTCTCTGCGGGCTCGCATCCGGACAAGCCGGCCCTGAACTTTTATGGCTCTGAGATCACTTTCTGGGAGTTGCGCCTGCAGGTCTTGCGCATGGCCAACGCCCTTGGGAGATTAGGGGTGAGAAAGGGAGAGAGGGTGGGCATTCAGCTGCCTAACTGTCCCCAGCTTGTCATCGCCTACTATGCCACCGTGTCCCTGGGCGCAATCGTGGTAAACCTGAACCCGTTAAATACAGCTGACGAACTCAGGTCCATGTTTGAAACCACAGGGCTGACGACCCTTATCACTTTTGACGGTGTGTTACCGGCAATCCGGACTGTTTCTCACGAGATGGAGATACCGCGGATCGTGGTCACGAAGGTAACTGATTACGTGGACGGGATGGGTGTAAGTACCGCTAAAGACCTGGAGTTGGAAGAGGGCTGGCATCATTTTTCGGCAATCCTTG
>JAFCZZ010000428.1 GCA_019314085.1 Deltaproteobacteria bacterium
TCTAAAGTCATGCGTGGCCAGGCCTATTCGATAGCCGGCCGGTCCCTTACCCGCGCCGACCTGAAAGTTCTGTCGGAACGCGAAGGAATTCTCCTGGCCCGCTATAATACAGAAAGCGGTATTAGCACTGGCCCCGTGGTCAGAGGAGGGACGCCCTGCTGATGAAAGAAGTCCCTACAAAGCGCGGCAAGGTAAAAATCAAGCCGAACATCATCGACCGGACTGTCAGCCTTTTTGACCCTGTCCGCGGCGCGAGACGTTTCCGGGCCCGGGCGATGATGGCCCTGGCCGGTGGATATATCGGCGGCTCGAAATCAAGGCGCGGCCTGAAGATGTGGTCGCTTTTCAGCCATGACGCCGATTCGGATATCCTGCCGGATCTCCCGACTCTCAGAGACCGCAGCCGTGATCTCATCCGCAACAATCCCCTGGCTACTGGCGCAATCAAGACGAAAGTCACGAATGTCGTCGGTACTGGTCTGAAGCTCCAGTCGCGCATCGATCGAAGTGTACTGAACCTGAAAGATGAAAAGGCTGATGAGTGGGAGTCCCGGACTGAGCGTGAATGGCGCCTCTTTTGGGAATCGAAAGAGTGCGACATCACGCGTACGCTGAACGGAAACGCCTTAACAAAACTCGTCTATCGCCAGGCGAAAGAAAACGGCGATGTCTTCATACTCCTGCCCCGTGTCCATAGACAACATTTCCCTTATGACCTGCGCCTCCAGGTAATTGAGGCCGATCGGGTATGCAACAAAGATTTAAAGCCGGATACAGAAACCCTGGCCGGCGGCGTCGAGACGAGCAAAAGCGGCGCCCCCATCAAATATCATATTCGCAGATCACACCCCGGCGCGAGCTGGAAACGCAAAGACACAAAATGGGACATCGTCGATGCCTTTGGCCCGAAACTCGGTCTGCGAAATGTCATCCACCTGTTCGCTCCGGATCGCCCCGGCCAGAGCCGCGGAGTCCCCGATCTGGCTCCTGTTATTGAAGCTCTCAGACAGCTTGGCAAGTATACCGAAGCTGAACTGGCAGCTGCCGTTCTCAGCGGCATGTTCACAGTCTTTATTGAATCTGGCGGCGGAGACGCGCAGCTGGACCTCTCCAACCTGTCTGAAGAAACCGAATCCTCAACCTCGGACGATGATCTCAAACTCGCTTCCGGCGCGATTGTCGGCCTGAAGCCGGGCGAGAAAATTCACGATTCCAACCCGGGCCGGCCAAACGCCAGCTTTGACCCGTTCATTATGTCCATCTTGCGTCAAATTGGTGTCGCCCTGGAGCTGCCCTTCGAGATCCTGATTAAACATTTTACGGCATCCTATTCCGCCGCCCGCGCCGCCCTCCTGGAAGCCTGGAAATATTTTCTGTCAGAGCGCCAGTGGCTTGCCGACAATTTCTGTCAGGTGGTTTATGAGGTCTGGATGTACGAGGCTGTTATCACCGGCAGGATCGCCGCGCCCGGCTTTCTCGCCGATCCGATAATCCGGAAAGCATACCTGGGCGCTCAGTGGATCGGCCCGACAAAGGGGCAGATTGACGAGTTGAAAGAGATCAAGGCCGCCGAAAAGCGGGTTGACATAGGGGTATCCACCCTCGCCGAAGTCACCGCTGAAATGACCGGCGGAGACTGGGAAAAGAAACACCCGCAGAGGGTAAAGGAACACAACGCGCGCCTTGCTGCCGGTCTGATCGTTGAGGACAAGCCGGAGACAGACCCACCGGACGACGGAAAGGATGATTAGGGGACTGTCCCAGGAATTTTGAGAAGCAAAACCCGGGACTGTCCCCGGGAAAGTCGGAAGGAAAAGCTTATGAAACTACTTGACATCATGACAGCCCCCTGGATGATTGCGCCGGACAAACTGGCTGAGATCCGGGCGATATATCAGGCGCACATTCGCGGAGAGAAAATCGACATCAAGGCGATTGAGGCCCAACTTGCCATTGCCATTGGAGAGCGTCAGAGCAAAGAGCCATATCAGTACGATATCATAAACGGCGTAGCGATTATCCCGGTCAAGGGCGTCGTATCCAAGCGGTCCAGCTTGTTCTCCTTCTTCTTTTCTCGCGCCTCGACCACCGATATCGCGATTATGTTTAAGGACGCCCTCAGCAACCAGGACGTCGAATCCATCCTGCTGGACATCGACAGCCCCGGCGGGACCGTGGACGGGACCCAGGAGCTGGCCGAACTGATTTATTCGGCGAGGGGACAGAAGCCGATCATCGCCTATACCGACGGGATGATGGCCTCCGCCGCCTACTACATCGGAGCCGCCGCCGACTCAATCTATATCTCCGGAGACATGCCGGACATCGGATCCATAGGCGTAGCGATGATGCACCTGGACTACTCCGCAAACGACGAGAAATATGGATTCAAAGAAACCGATATCTTTGCCGGCAAATATAAACGGATTGCGACCGGAAACAGACCGCTCTCAAAAGAGGGGAAGGAATATCTGCAGGATCAGGTTGATTATATCTATTCGGTCTTCGTGAATGACGTCGCGAAATACCGCGGCAGATCCGTCGAAGACGTACTCGAAAACATGGCCGATGGAAAGATCTTTATCGGCAGACAAGCGC
>JAFCZZ010000429.1 GCA_019314085.1 Deltaproteobacteria bacterium
CGGTGCCTGCTGGCTGACCGCGCACCTAAGACTGGTGCGGTCTTACCAACCATCCGCTCCTCTTTGTGAAGTGCGTGCGATTGCAGTGAAGAGTCTCCACCGAACAGTTTGCGCATGAGCTGCGCGTCGTTCCTTGCCCAGTCTACCGCTCTCTCTATGCGCGTCTGCTCGATGCGTTGGTTCTATAAGTACCGCCATCGACGGTACCGAAGGTATCAAGGTGGCAGAAGGCGCATGGCTCAAGTCCTAACGGCTCCCATGCTCCTTGCTAGAAGTACGACCCTCGCGGCTCGGTCAGGCCCTTACTATGGATCCGCTCTTTGCCATGCGCCGGGTATCTGACAGAACGGTTTGCGCGTAACCAGCAGGGCGCTACGCGTCTGTGTTGATGCGCGGGTTAGAGAGACAAGAACTAACCGCCTCCGCGAATGACGTACTGACGTATCGCGAGGTCCTCCATCAACGCTTCCTCACTGTTGAGTAGAGCAAATGCTGTGATGTTGTGACGGTGCAGATATGTGAGCGCTTCGTTCTTGAGTGAGCCGGGGAGGACGAACTTCCACAGGAGATCCTGTGTGGTATTGGAATCCGAGATCACCTGCTCATGAGAAACGTACTTGCGGTCAGCACCCTCGCCCTGGATGCATACCGTGTACTGGCTTTGCTGCAGGTAGTGGCGTGGGTGAGTTCGCACATAGGGGCCGAGACCGTGGACCTCTGGAACCCCACTGGAAATGTCCTTTCCCATGCCGACGTGCTCACGGTAGCCGAAGATAGCAACGTCCCTGCCTGCTTCAGCGTGGCGGAAGGCGAAATACGCAGCGATGAACGGGGATGCGGTCCAGTCAAGCAGTGGTGACGGGAAGCCGTGATGTCTCAGGTAGACGAGGTACTCGTACACCTCATCCGGTCGTGGATAGAAGTGGTCCGAATCCGCGATTGCCTTCTTGTACTCAGGGTAGTCCGGTATGGTCCAGGCAAACCCGGTACGCGACTCAATCTCATGCTGGACAGCGCGGATATCATTGTAGTACTGCCCCAGGCGCATGCGATCGCCCGCCCAACGCTCGAGAGTGGTCTCCAGCTTCCAGCTCGCATCAGCTTGGCCGCGGAACAGCAAGTCGGACACGTACGCTGCAGGCGTCAGGCCCTCGGGTCGATCCGTGTAGAGTGAGTCAACCTCCGCAAGGAAGTCGCCCCACTTATCAATACGAGTCTCAGCCATCGTTCTCTCTAACAGTTTGCGCATCACCAGCAGCGCGCCGGCGAGCACCTTCCATCCGAGTCTACGCCACGCGGCGCGCTGTCTGTGTGGATGCGCTGGTTAGGCCCCCCTAACGCAGCACATGAGCCAGCTCGGCCAACTCGTCCACTGGAATGGTCGACAGCTGCATGAGGTTGTGCAGGTCAGCTCCGAGACCCTGCACGGTCATCGATCCAGGCTTCACGTCCGTAGGCCCGAACGCCACTTCTCCGCCGAAGTTGACGAACCCGCGGCTGTAGAGATCGAGGCACTCGTAGAGCACCTGGTAGAGACCGCGGTCAAAGGATTCCTGACCCCGGTAATCCGAGGCTCTTAGCGAAAGCCCGTCCTTCGCAACAGCAAGGCGCAGGAGACACAACTGCCTGTAGGTGAGTTGTTCCG
This sequence comes from Deltaproteobacteria bacterium, assembly GCA_019314085.1. The sequence goes on from JAFCZZ010000429.1 coordinate 1,646, forward strand.
CGGCCTTTGAGAGCTGATGCGCAAGTTCTGGACTCACGGTATCGTCGAACGAGACAGAGGCGAGAAGGTGAGCCATGTAGGGGAGCTTCTTCTCCTCCGGTTCCCGCTGGCTCTTCTGCAGGATGCTCTCGATGACCTCCTCCCCGGCAAGATCGTCAGATGAGGAATCGAAGAACCCGTCTTGCCGGGGCGATTCACCGGCTTCGATGCGGGCAGCGATTTCCGAGGCTGCCAGCGCGAGGACACCGCCAAGCCGCTTGCGCTCACGCGGGCCTAGCAGCCGATCCGCAATCTCACCCCCTGTATACTTGAGAGCCATTGCAGTGGCGACTCCTGCGGCGCCGAAGGCTGCCGCTCCCCCCGGTCCACCTGCTAGGAATCCAAGCGCGCCGCCGACGGCACCGCCAGCTATCTCCGCCCCGCTCTGCACAAGACTGCGAACTGACTGTGCTCTCTCCGTCGCATCGTCCCCCGGCAAGATGACCCCCCCGTTCAGGCGGTGGGCCTAACGGTTTGCGCGTAACCTGCGTGCTGCTTCCTTGCTCAGTCTAACGCTACTGTCTGCGCGCCAGGTTGACGCGCTGGTTAGTCAGACTGGCACTAGCGACCCGCTTCATCGAGAGCTATATCCAGTTCGAGTTTCGCTGTGTCCATGGACTCGCGGAGTTGCTCTGTCTGACGTTTGAGCATCACCTGGCTCTCAGATGTGCCGATCTCGTAAAGAGTATCGCTCCAGGCAGTGATTGCAGTGTGGTAGGAAGACATCTGTTCTGGGCCGTTGGCCTCTTCGAACTCCGCAAGCTTGTCGTCAAAGTGGTCCATAGCAGAACCAATCTGCGCGAAGCTCTCGCCAGCATTGAGGGTATCGACAATAGTGTATGCCGCGTCTTGAACCTCAATCGCCAGGTCAAGCACTGCGCCTGAAGGGGCCGACGAACCGTTGCAGGCCGACAAGAACATGATTGCCACCAGAAGGACACATGCCCTGATTCCTGTACGGACTGCTGCTTCAGTACATCGAACTCTCATGACATCCCCCCAAGGATCCCAGTGCGGCAGTTCTGACTAACAGTATGCGCGTAACCAGCAGGGCGCTACGCGCGATTCTCACCTGAGTCTACCGCTCCTTGCGCCCTGTCTGTGTTGACGCGCTGGTTAGCCACGCATCGTGGAGTCCGG
>JAFCZZ010000430.1 GCA_019314085.1 Deltaproteobacteria bacterium
GTACCGAGCGCTGGCCTAATGTTCGCCTGCCACACTCCCGGTTTGAAGTTTCCAAACTCGTCGCCCACAAAACCGTCGAGCGGTGGGCCTTCGATTCGCTCTGGCTTGTCTAAACCAAGAACCTCAAGGCACGCCGTGTTGACTAGCTTGATCCTTCGGTAACTCAGGCTGATTGACTTTAGACCATTAAAGAGAAACTCACGCGGCACCATTGCCACGACGTCATCCCAGAAAATGTCAACGGCTTGCCTGTGCGTCGGCGCACCAAATACAAACCGGCCTTGTGGTTTATCAAAAGCGAGCGCCCGTAGAACCTGTCGCCTCTTTGCTATTTCTGTCTTGCCGCCACGCCTGCCAGCGTGCGCAATATTAAATCTTGTTTTACTGTTGAAGTACGCCAACTGTTGGGCGTGCGGGTGCAATGGCGTCCACCGTGGCGTCAATTGCTCTGTTTTGGTCGCTGTTGTCAATGTCACTCCTTCTAGCCGTGCTTCGGCCTTCCAGTTGTGTTCGGCTTTGGTTTTGGCTGCGGCCCCGTGCTTGCGCCCAACTCTTGCTCCATGATCTCAACAGCGTCGTCGATTATGCGTGCCGGTTGCTCGTGACTCTCGATTAGCTGCGCCGGTTGCTCGACCGTGAACCTGCGGCCCGGCTCTATCTCGCCTCGCTTGATCTGCCCAGCCTCTTTGACTGATGCAAGAAGCTCGGCAAATGCTTTGCGCTGCATACCTCTACGCCTGTTAAACAACCTTCGTGCCGAATTCGCCAAGAATGTCTTCATCCTCGTCAAGATCGTCACCGGAGTCACCGGAGTCACCGGTTTGAGCTTCAGCCTTTGCGCATTCTTGATTATCCGCTGCGCTCGGTTCGGCAGTGCCGTTTTCTTTGGGTATTCCGTCGGGCTTATTGAGTTGTTCTGTATCATCTTCTTCGGCTTTCTTGTTTGGGTCAACACCACTGCCGACCGTCGCTTTGGCTTGTTTGATGAACTCGATTATCTTCGCTGCCTTCTCTGCCGGGTCTGCGTTCGTTATGTTCTCAAGATTGAACAGCTTGTCCAGACGTTCGGCTGCAACCAACCGCTCCTTGACGGTCGCCCTGCAACCATCGTTGTCAAACGATGTGCCACGAAGAACGTATTCGTAAAACGCGATCTGCGCGCCTTTGTACTCTTCCGGGTCGATCCCGTACCGTTCCATGATATCTTTGGTCGCTTTTCTGATTAAGGCACGAACCGTTCGTCTTTTCAGATCCGGGAAGGTTTTGCGCAAACTGTTAAAAATCTGCGTCTTTGTCCACTTCTGCGCCAACATGTCGGCGACTTGATCAACTACGATCTGCGCACGTTCAATCTGCTTTTGTGGATCTCTTATTTTATCTTCACGTGACATTGTTTTTCCTGCTTATGTAAATTCAGTGTTGTATAGTATAATGTGCACCCTTGCCCCATAATTTCCATTATACTATATGCGTCAACATATTGCAAGGAAAATCTTAACAAGTCTTTGTTATTCTTTTCGGTTGTTTTGTGTCACTCTTCCACTTGGCCCGGATCTTGCAGGCTCACCAGAACTTGCACAATCTTCAACGCTGCCAGCTCGTTCACAACCTGGATATCACCACGGCACAACTTCCGCACATAGTCGATCGACCAACCAGACAACAACACGAAGTTGCGACGTGCTGCCCGGCTGTCGATTACATTAGACAACTTGACTCCGCTCAGCTCGTACCGTTTATGCTGCACGAACATACTGGCTGCCACGTCTTCCGGCTCTTTGAAAGATTTCATGCACGTGTACCAATACTTGCTGTCTTGTCGCTTGATCCGCGCAAACGTTCCGGCTATTGTGTCCATCAGCGCCTGCGTACCAAGCACCGGCACTGGGCTCGATTCTATCTGTGCCTGATATTGTTGCGACCAACCGGCTATCAGTGCGAACGTGGTCTGCGTCTCGCCGATCTGCAACCGATAGCGCCGCAACAACCAGCCCTTCAACTCCCACGATGATTGCGCCGTTGCAAACATACCACCTTTGAGTTTCTCGTTCATGATTCATCCTTCAACAACTTCGCCACGGTTTCCTTTAACGTTCCCATATTGCAGTCACAACACCGATCAGAATTACCGCCGTGAACCTGCAACCAATAACAGTCACTAGCGTGTCTCGGCAACATCTCGACGGCCACTGCCAGTAAATGCTTAAGCGTCGTATTCTGCTCTTTGACTTCGGCGATTATCTGCTTGACCAGTTTCTCGCTGCCCAACTCTTTGGTCTGCTCTGCAATTATCTCGGCCTGATTGCGATTAGAGATTTCCAAGTCGGCCACACGGCCACACTCACCGCACCGGCCCCAGTCTTTGCCGTTGTTCTTGACCACGTTTGGTAGGCCTACATTCCGGGGATCTCGTATTGCGAAGTCATCGGCTGCCGTTCGCAACAACAATGGCTTACCTGTCACGGCCACAAACTCTGCAATTTCGCGTCTCAACCATTGCTCTTGCTCTGCTGTCGTTCGGTCTGCGTCGTTCACCGGCTCTGGCTTGTTTACTCTGCCTAGTTGGTCCATTTCAAGTTCACGCTTATGG
>JAFCZZ010000431.1 GCA_019314085.1 Deltaproteobacteria bacterium
GCGGTTGCCAGCGGATCAGCGAGGAAAAAATAAAGGCTTTCGCCGGGATATCACTCCCCCTGAATATCCTGACCCTGAATCTGGAAAAGATGGAACGAGCGATAGAGGAAAGCCCATGGGTCAGGAATGCCTCTGTCGGAAGGGAGTTCCCCGACAGGCTCGTTATCGAGGTTACCGAGAGATCTGCCGTCGCCCTCCTTAAAAAGGGCAACGACCTGCATATTGTGGATCGGAACGGAGTGGTATTTAAGAAGTTTGAGACAGGCGACAGCGCAGATGTTCCGGTCCTCACCGGGTTCTACAGGGACGGAGACCTGCAAAGTGACTTGCTGAGAAAGGCCTTTGCATTCCTGGACTATCTTTCCGGAAGCGATCATTTTCCCCGGATCTGGAATGTATCGGAGATCTATGTGGATGACGTGTATGACTTTTCTGTTGTGACGGATAACCATCTGTTTTTGAATCTCGGTTTCGAGGATTACGAGAAGAAGCTGAAGCGACTGAAGAAGGTTATGGCGGACCTGGCGCGAAGAGGTTTGGAAGGAAGGACTCTGAGCATCGACCTCGTAGATTCCAGTAGAGTCGTTATTCAGCAGGGGAATGCCTTCAGCAGGAAGGGCCCGGCAGGGGATCGCAAGACGAAGATATGATGGTTGTAAAAAAGACAGTTTTCTTTCTCCGAGATGTGTGATGACGGGAAGGGTGGGTAGATGGCGAAGAGAGAAAATATTATCGTAGGGCTCGACGTGGGGACGACGAAAACGTGTGTCATCGTTGGAGAGATCACGAGTGCCGGGGTCGATATCATCGGGATCGGCACGCACCCTTCAAACGGACTCCAGAAGGGGGTCGTGGTCAATATCGACAGTACGGTGGATTCAATAAAGAGGGCCGTGGAAGAGGCTGAACTGATGTCGGAATGTGAGATACGGTCCGTCTCTACCGGTATTGCAGGGAGTCACATCAAGGGATCGAACAGTTATGGCATTGTCGCCGTCAAAGGCGGTGAGGTGGACGAATATGATGTCAAAAGGGCGTTGGAGGCGGCCAAGGCCATCGCCATACCCCTGGACAGGAAGGTGATCCACATACTGCCTCAGTATTATATCGTTGATGATCAGGATGGGGTAAAGAACCCCATAGGAATGTCGGGTGTCAGACTTGAGGCCAAGGTCCATGTCGTCACCGGTTCCGTCACGTCCGTACAGAACATAATCAAGTCCGTTAATCGGGTGGGCCTGGATGTGAATGATGTTATCTTTGAACCGCTGGCCTCAAGCGAAGCGATCCTCACCCAGGACGAAAAGGATCTGGGGGTTGCCCTGATCGATATCGGGGGTGGTACCACCGACATCGCGGTCTTTGCCGAGGGAAGCATCCAACATACCGCCGTTCTGCCTCTGGGGGGCCAGTATGTTACCAACGATATATCCGTGGGTCTGCGCACCCCGGTATTGGAAGCCGAGAAGATAAAGATTAAATATGGGTGCACCTATACCCCCCTGATCCCCCAGAATGAAATCATCGAGGTGCCCAGCGTGGGTGGCAGGAATCCGCGAAATGTCTCACGGCAGGTACTGGGTGAGATCATCGAACCGCGCATAGAGGAGATCCTCGGTCTTACGCACAGGGAGATCGTCAGATCGGGGTATGAAGATCTTCTGGCCGCCGGCGTTGTCCTGGGCTATCCGGTGGGTGTCGGGGGTATCACCGATATCATCAACAGTCCGATGTATACGACGGGAGTAGGGCTGGTTGTTTATGGAAGCACCAGTCGCGCTGATTATGCCGTGAAGAAGAGTGAAAGAGGGATCATGAGCAAACTAACAAAGACTGTCGAGAGATGGTTTAACGATTTTTTCTGAGGAGGAGGGTGTGGATATGTTTGAACTGGTAAAGGGCAGCGCTAAAAGCAATACCGCCAAGATCAAGGTGATCGGTGTCGGTGGCGGCGGAGGGAATGCCGTCAACATGATGATAGCCTATAATCTCAGCGGCGTGGATTTTATCGTGGCCAACACGGATTCTCAGGCCATGGTAGCGTCAAAGGCCCCGATAAAGGTGCAGCTGGGGGCCGAAGCAACCAAGGGTCTTGGTGCCGGATCGGATCCCGAGGTGGGGAAGAGGGCGGCCATTGAATCCCAGGAGCGGCTGCGGGAGGTCCTGAGTGGATCGGATATGGTCTTTGTGACGGCGGGTCTCGGAGGAGGTACCGGGACGGGCGGTGCGCCGGTTGTGGCTGAGATTGCGAGAGATTTAGGAGCCCTTACCGTCGCTGTCGTTACGAAACCATTTCAGTTTGAGGGGAAGAAACGATGGCGGCAGGCGGAGGAGGGCCTGGCCGAGCTGAAGAAGGTGGTCGATACGCTCATTGTGGTCCCGAATCAGAGACTTCTCAGTATCAGCGGCAGAAACATGTCTCTGCCCGATGCCTTCAAGAAGGCTGATGATATCCTCCACAACGGGGTGAAGGGAATTTCTGATCTGATCATGGTCCCGGGTCTGATCAATCTTGATTTTGCCGATGTGAAGAATGTCATGTCTGAGATGGGACTGGCCCTGATGGGTACCGGTGTGGCCAGCGGCGACAACAGGGCCGTTGAGGCCGCGCAGAAGGCGATCTCCTCGCCTCTCCTGGAAGACAACTCAATCCAGGGGGCCCGGGGTGTGCTCCTCAACATAACAGGCGGGCCCGAGATGACACTCTTTGAAGTCAATGAGGCCTCGTCTCTGGTGCAGGCTGAGGCCCACGAAGACGCGAATATCATATTTGGAACGGTTGTCGATGAGGGTATGGGCGAGGAGATACGCATTACCGTCATTGCCACAGGGTTTGATCCGCAAGACAGAGGTTATGAGAGACCCTCTGAGCTTTCCGGCATACCGAATATGAATGTCGGGAGGAAAAGGGAAAATTTCGAAAAGCCTACTTTTATACGAAACAGGAATGAAAAGACGGGGGAGAAACCTGTCGTTATTCGGATGGGAATGATAAGTGATGATGAAGATATGGATTTTGAGACACCGGCCTTCCTGAGAAAACAGGCTGATTAGACGGAGAAAAACGGGTATCAGGGCTGTACCTTTAAAAAATGGGCGTCAGTCAGTTTTCGCATTCGCCCTTTTGTAGCGTAGTGAGTGAGGGCAGGGTAAACAAAGCCTTGAAGAGAGACCTGTCCCACCCATACAGGATGGTTGAATATGTGTCTTTGTCCGGCGTCAGAACCTGCCTGTCTTGCCCCTCTTGTACCTTGGAAGAAAACCCGCCTCTTAATTTTCTAATCCCGATACACGGGATGCGTGCATTAACAAAATAATTTCTAACTTACTAAAGAAGTCCGGTGAAAATCCCGATATTCCATCTGGAGATACATTATTTGTCGTGGTGAGCACAAGTGCCTCCCCGGTACCGGGGGTGATTGCCGTTTCTTGTCTTTCCGGGCGAGCAGATGGCCCGGCAGACGATATTCGTGGATAGGAACAGAGGGAGTGGTATGGGAAAGGATACTCTTATGACAGAGGGGCAGGGTGTGAAAAGAACTGAAAGAAACCGTGTTGATGCTCCTTTCATATCCGGAGATTATCAAGAAATCCAGGAGGAGCTTCAGGGGCTGAAAAGACAGGAAGAGCAAAACCAGGAAGAATTGGAAAGGGCTATCGAACAGACGAGTGCAATGGCTGTGGAGGCCCAGATCGCTAATATCGAGCTGACACAGATCATCAACACATCAGCCGACGGGATCATGCAGGTCAACAACGATTTTACGGTACAGCTCATCAATACGACCCTGCAATCCTTCTTGAATAAAACCCAGGACGAGGTTGCAGGGAAGAAATGTTATGACCTGCTCTTGAGTCCGCAGTGTGGTGACAGGGGCTGCCCCCTGGCGAGGATTTTGCGTGGCGAAGAGTTTGTTGAATGTGACATGGAAAAGAGACGAAGTGACGGTGTGCCCGTCCCCTTCATCAGCAGCGCCACACCCTTCCGAGGGGTTGATGGCGAGCTGATTGGTATGGTTGTTGGCTTCAAGGATATCGAAGAGCGGAAGCGTGCCGAGATGGTCCTCAAGGAGTCGAATGAACAGTTGGAGCGTTTCGCCACGATCGATGCGTCAACACAGATAGCAAACCGGTCCTGTTTTGATCAGACCATCAGCCGTGAGTGGGGACGCCTGAGAAGAGACAAAGAACCGCTTTCCCTGATTCTGTGTGATGTTGACTGTTTCGGGAGAATCCTTTGCCGTTATTCTACCGGGGACGGATACCGATGGGGTCTCCCATGTTGCCGAATTTCTGCGTCTGAGCATCGAGCGGACCGGCATAGAACACAACGCCTCATCCGTGAATTCTCATGTGACCGCCAGCCTGGGTGTTGCCACGACATTCCCGTCTGGAGAGACGACACCGGAAGCGCTTGTCGAATCTGCGGGCAAGGCCCTGCGTGACGCAAAGGCATCCGGGCGAAACCGTGTTGCTCTCAGACATGTCGTGGAATAAAGAAGAGTTGTGATGCCGGGCCGGCATACCCGGTCCCGTTAGACTGCCGCAAGACGTTAGGTATGTTTTCCTCTCTGAAAGAGACGGGTGCAGTACAGCCACCCCCTCTTCAGCAGAAGGCGGGAATAGCGGATTCCCTCCGGACCTGCCAGCAATGAGATAGGGAAAGAATATATCCTGCCTGTCTATGGCGATGGCGTTACATATCAGCATAGCCCCCCAGCCAAGGGGTTGATTGGTCGTCAGCAGCAGTATTCCTATATAAAACCTGAGACTGAACTTGATAGTAATTGTATCGTTTGTATCCTGCACAGACGTGTGGTTCCTCCCTAATGGATGTGCGAAACTGCCGGACGTGAGGTTTCCCTATATGCCAAACGTTTCGCCCTCCTTCGGCGCGATGCATATGGTGGAGGATCCCCTTTCCTCTAATATGGTTCGCGCAACCTCCAGCTTGTTGTCTATATCATCGTCTGTCTGATCGAGGTCATGGTGAAAGAGGTACAGCTTTTTCACCCCGGCCCGGTCAGACATCTCCACCGCCCGGTTTACCGATGAATGCCCCCAGCCGATCTTTCCCTCATACTCCTCGTCCATATAGGTGCAGTCGGTTATCAACACATCGGTATCAGCGATAAACCCTTCCAGTTTTCTGACGTAGCTCTCATCGTATAACGCGTTGGACCGCGGGTACAACTCATTATCCGTGACATAACAGAATGATCTGCCTTTATAATCCAAACGGTATCCCAGGCACTGGCCGGGGTGATTCAGGAGCATGGTCTGTATCGTCGCAGCGCCGATATTGAATTGCTCCTCTCCCAGGTCGAAAAAGGAGATTTCCGCACCGAATTCCTTGATGTTAATGGGAAAATACACACCGTCCATCTGCCCCGCTATCAGTTCGCGCAGTGACATGCTCCCGTTGGGCGGGCCGTAGATATCAAAGGAGTTTCCCTTGGGGTACAGAGGGACGAAAAAGGGCAGACCGTGTATGTGGTCCCAGTGGGGATGCGTTATGAATATTATGGCTTCTGTGATCGTTCGTCCTTCAGACAGAAGGTGGTTCGACAATTCTTTTATCCCGCTCCCGGCATCGAAGATGAAGAGGGTATCTCCTGGGAGGCAAAGGGTGACGCAGGGCGTGTTCCCTCCGTACCTCGCCGTCTTCCGGCCCGGTACCGTCAGGGTCCCGTGTATGCCCCAGAAGGTGAAGCTGATATGGTCCTTTATGATTTCCTTGAGATCACGGAGGACCGTTTTTTCGTTGACGGGTTTGGTTATAACGTCGTCGGCCCCGGCGGCGAGGGCGTCTTGGCGGGCTTGATCGGATAGTTGTTCAAAGGCGACCACTATCTTCGTCTCGGCCAGATCATCGATGCCCCGCAGGTGGCGGAGCAGTTCGAGACTGTCTCCTTCGAGGGCTGTCACGCTCAGGATGATGCAGTCGGATTCGTGGGCCATGATCTCGGGTACGGTACCGGCGCCTGCGGTGCCCGAATGTACCGTCTGCCCGCCTTCCTTCAGGATACCGGTAAGTCTTTTCGTAAAGAGGGGATCGTCATCAATAATGAAAAATGTGTATTTCTTATTCATGGCGTTTTTTGAATGACAGATTGTAACGATGTTGTATTATCGGTTTATGAACCAAGCCACCGCTTTTCTCGCATGATTTTCCGGCTTTGTCAAAATGTTTCGTCACCATTTAAGAAACCTGTTGCACCGGATGGTCCGAGGGCTGCCCCGTGTATCGAAACGATTTCAGATTCAGTCCCAACTCTACGGTGTCCTTCAGGCGGACCAGGGATTGTGACAGGCGTGCCTCCTCGGCGTGCCGGTACAGTGCCTCACCCAGCTTGCCTTTAATGGTATGGGCAACCGACAGGATGGTGTCCAGGTTTTCCAGTTCACCGAGCAGCCTGGCGGCCGTTTTGATCCCTACGCCGGGGACGCCGGGGATGTTGTTGGTGGCGTATCCCGCCAGGGCGAACAGATCTACCACCTGATCGGGCCGTGCGTGCAGCTTCCCCTGTATGTATCTCCCGTCCATGTCGACCCTCTGAAAATGGTCTCGCACCATAACCAGATCCGAGACGAGCTGAAGGAAGAGTCTGTCGGTGGAGAGTATGATAGCATCGCCGCCGCGCTTTGCTACCTTGCCGGCCAGTGTGGCGATAACGTCGTCCGCTTC
>JAFCZZ010000432.1 GCA_019314085.1 Deltaproteobacteria bacterium
GAGGAGGAGGTACCGCTTTCACAGATGAAGTTCGTTGTCAGGAAGTCTACTAGATCGTTGAGGGAGGAGTTGGAGTCTGAAGAGAGCGAGGAGATAAAGAAATTTATGTTTGTAACACGCAAATCTTATTGAAGGGTGGTGCAGAGAATGATTCCGCTGATTGCTGCCCTAGCGCCTGAGGAGGGCAGGAGACCCATCGTGGAGATAACGACTAGGGAAGCGCTGATAGCAGTGATGTTCGTGCTCATGGTGATCATCGCCGTAGCGCTGGTGCAGGCAGGGATCATCACCAACCCGATAACCCTGGGACTCATGCTGACGCTCACAATCGGTCTGATCCTGGTCGGGCATGCGCTGATCAGGATAGGGTTCTTGCCGCGCGGTATGTTGCCGCTGTGGTATGTCCTGACCTTCGGTATAGTGATGCTCGTCTACGGATTCGTTGAGTCTGGCGTTATACCGGCAGCCTTCGTGATCTACGGAGCCAGCATCCATGAGATCGCCTTGACGAACGCTCTGTTCTACGTCTTCGTGGCTCTGGCGATATTTGCAGCGGTTGTGGCTGGATACTTCGGTTATCAGTACTGGAAGAAGCGTGCTCTCGGAGCAATCCGCTACTGACCGTGCTCCTCAGCCCAAACAGATAAAATTTGATTTTTTATCCCTATTCTTGGGGTGCGCCTTGGAGACGGAGAAGCTGCTGAGGGTAGTCAGGGTCGTTATCAACAGCTTTGCGCTGATCCTCCTCGGCATGCTTGCATACGCCTTCTGGAGCAGCAACCCGGCGTACTCGCTGCTGCTCGCGGTGGCTGCAATCGACCAGTTCGAGGACGTCTACTACTATGTATATAGGAAGAGGTTGTTTCCCGACTGGTTCAAACCATTCGACATGGTGTTCGAGGGCGTGCTGTTCGCTATAGGTCTGGGTATGCTGTTCTTCAGCATCTCTTACTATGTGTACTTCGAGACCTGGTTCTTCAAGGCGCTGCTGCCCCTGTCGATCCTCATCATGTACTCCGCCATCGAGGACATAATCATATGGTCAACACCTGCTCCCCAGCCTACTCAGACCCAAAGGTTCGAGATGGTGATGCATTATGTACGTCCGAAGAAAGAGGCGGTTCGTGAGGAGGAAGGGTTCAGATTCGTTAGGAGGAAGCACTAGCTGGGCTACACACATAACCTGGGGCTACATACATAACCAGCGGATCACGGGGGTAGCCGCTGCTGCAGCAGCTATACTGGCGCTCATGATGTTGGTGCCGCTCGCCATCTTTGTGCTGCAGCCGTTCCAGGTGATGTACTACCGCGTCGATCCGGAGCTCTACGAGACCCTCGCCATGGGGAAGCCGGCGTACGGCTACGTCTCGGTCGTAGGCGATGCTAGGCTGGGTCTCAAGCCGGTGAAGGAGTGGCACTTCGGGAAACTGCATATATACAAGGTTAGAATAGCGTCCCTGGACCAGCTAAACAAGATCCTCAGCACGCCCAACGTGGTGAGCGTCTACGGAGAGAAGACCTTCAGACACCCACCGCTGCACTTCCTCAGCGTAGAGGAGTACGAGGAGTTCAGGAAGGTTGACATAGACAACGAGTTCCACAGAGCCTACGGACCGTGGTGCGGCAGGAACGTTACCGTGGCGATCATCGACACCGGAATCGACTACACCCACCCCGACTTCTTCGACGAGAACAACAGGAGCATCGTAAAGGTCTTGGTGAGCATGTTCTACGTCTGGGCAGATAGCGGAGAGTACGTCACGTGGGACCTCACGGAGAACCCCAATATTACAGAGCTGCTGGAGTTCGACAAGCAGGTGTGGCAGGAGTACGGAGAACCGGCGTTCCTCGACATCAACGGGCATGGTAGCCATGTTGCAGGGATCGTAGCTGGTCGAGGGTGGGCCAGCAACGGGAAGTTTAGGGGTGTCGCGCCGTGTGTAGAGCTCGTCGTGGTCAAGGCTTTCAACAAGGACGGGGTTGCATCGATGGATGCTTGCCTGGAGGCTCTTGAGTGGATCTACAACAACACCGAAAAGTACGGTATCAAGATTCTCTCGCTGTCGTGGGGAGCATCATTCGCGTCTGATGGTAACGATCCGCTGAGCCTTGCCGTCGATAGGCTTGTCGAGGACAAGGGGGTGTGGGTCTTTGTATCGGCTGGAAACGAAGGGAACCTCCCGACAACGATCACGGTGCCGGCGGTTGCGAGGAGAGCCTTTGCTGTCGGTGCTTGGGATGCCTACAAGGATAAGCTGGCACCCTTCTCAAGCCTGGGTCCAACCATCGACATGCGGATGAAGCCGGACCTCGTGGCGAGCGGTGTTATGGTTGTTAGCTGCAAATCGCAATACGTAGACTTTCCGGATGAGTACGAGGTTGGGCAGTACTACGTGGCTCTGAGCGGAACCTCCATGGCTGCTCCGGCCGCTGCTGCGATAGCTGCAGACTTCATCGAGTACTTCAGGTACTGGCACGGCAGGGATCCGACGGTAGAGGACTTCATTAAATGGATAAAGAACAACGGTAGGAGGATAAACCTCATCATGGAGAAGGACTTCGTCACAGGCTGGGGGATACCTATA
>JAFCZZ010000433.1 GCA_019314085.1 Deltaproteobacteria bacterium
AATATGCTTCAACCGGAGCACCTTCTCCTGAGCCCTCTTTGACCTCTTCCTCTTTTGTCGCTTTATCTTTTCAATCTTCTGGCGCTGCAGACTCGCGCGTCCCTTCTGCACTCTCTCTATTCGGTCAACAAGGATGCGCCTCGCAAGAAAGCGGTTCATCGCCCGTGATCGCTCGTTCTGGCACTTGACCGAAAGCCCGGTCGGGACATGCATGATAAACACACAGGAGGAGGTCTTGTTCACCTTCTGCCCCCCGGAGCCAGACGCCCTGATAAAGGTCTCTCGTAGGTCTTCCTCCCGTATACCCAGCTTCTCCATACGGGTGAGGAGGGCCTCTTCCTTTTTCAGTGAAACGGTAAACATTCCCATGCCCGGCATGATACCCCACCAGCAAGGCGGGATGTCAAGGCTTTTCCACGTCCTTGACACCTTTTTGCCTATTCGTTTATAGTGGGGCATGTTCAGTGCCCATCTGATAAATGATCCGTCCGCCGACCCGGGGGTCTATGTGAAATTCAAGTACAGAAACGAGGCGCTCCTCTTTGACCTCGGCGAGATCTATAACCTCGCGCCGCGGCAGATCCTCAGGGTCAGGAATATCTTCATATCCCACACCCATATGGATCACTTCATCGGCTTCGACCATCTCCTGCGGATCTGTCTCGGGAGGGACATGCACTTGTCTCTCTTCGGTCCGCCGGGATTTACAAAAAATGTCGAGGGGAAGCTGGCCGCGTATACATGGAATCTGGTCCATAATTACACCAACGATTTCGTCATCCGAGTGGTCGAGGTGCATGAAACAAAAAGGATGGAGACAGGCTACAGCTGCCGGGGAGGTTTCAGGGCGGAGGATACGGTTACAAGAAAACTCGAAGACCCGCTGGTTGACGAGAGGCGCTTCACGGTTCGAACAGCTTTTCTGGACCACAAGGTGCCGTCCCTTGCCTTTTCGATGAAGGAAAAGAGGCAGATCAACATTATGAAAAACACCCTTGACGAGATGGGACTCGCGCCGGGCAACTGGCTGGTGAGACTGAAAGACGACATCCGTGAGGGGGCCAGGGACGACTCTCCTGTTACTGTACGCCTGAAGAATGGCGGCACAAAGGAGATACCCCTTGGAGAACTGAAAAAACTCGCCCGGACGACACCTGGGCAGAAGATCTCGTACATAGCCGATACCGTCTACAACAGCGATAATGCGGAAAAGATCGTGAAACTGGCCCAGGGATCCGACATACTCTTTATAGAGGCACCGTTTCTGGAGGAAGACGCGGATATAGCGGCGGAGAAATACCACCTGACGGCTCGGCAGGCGGGGCATCTGGCCCGCGAGGCGGGGGCAAAAGAGATCCGCATCTTCCACCTGTCGCCAAAATACAAGGGACGTGAACGCCTCCTTATGGATGAGGCCATGGGGGCGTTCGAGGACTCATCCCCTGCGCTTCATTCAGGTGAAAGTAAAAGATTGAAGGTTTAAGGGCTGAAGCGATTGCAAAGTCTCCAGTCTATCAACCTTGATGCACCGGTAAAAAGTCAGGGTTCCCCTCCCCTAGCGGGAGGGGATTAAGGGGAGGGGGTGTAAGCCTTTGAAACAACATTATATCCACCCTCACCCCACCCCTCTCCCATCAAGGGAGAGGGAGAATGCTTGACTTTTTACGATAGTGTCAACCTTCAGCCTGAACCCCTTAGAGCATCATGCCTTTTCTATCTGGAACTCTTCCAGGTTGATGGCGACGGAGCGCTGGAGCAGATCTATGGACACGACGAAGAGATGCCGGGGGTAATCGGCCCGCACAACGACACCCTCTATTCCCCTGAAAGGCCCGTCCGTTATTCTCGCCCTCTCCCCCTCTTTGGGGTAGAGACAGGGCTGTATCTCCACATCCGAAGCTATCAGGCGTTTGATCGCGTCTATCTGTCCATCGGGAATCGGAATCGGCTCATGGCTGTCCGGCCTTCCAAGCATCTTTACCACGCCGGGGATGGTGAGGACACTGAGCTTCCGTTCATTTGTGTATTCAGGGAAATCTACAAAAAGGTAGCCGGAAAACATCGGGATGGATATCTTCTTGCGCCGGTCCTTCCTTCGGCTCCACACCTCTATCTTGGGAAGAAAGGTCTCGACCGATCTCTGGATAAGTCCGGCAGACACCCTGTCCTCGAAACGGCTCTTCGTGTAAACAGCATACCAGGGCATCTCAACCCACCTCTTTTCTCATATACATCACAACATCCTTCCCCTTCCGGAGGATACGCTCACAGCGCAGATCGATGGAATCGTCCATCCGCGTTATCCCCAGATCACCGACCGCCTCTATTCCCCTACCCAGTATCCTGGGGGCGGTGATAACGATCATCCGGTCGAAGAGACCTGCTCTCACAAAGGAGGTAATAACACCCGCGCCCCCCTCGACGAGGAGGGAGGATATCTGCCGTTTTCCCAGCTGGGCCAAGAGAATCCCCAGATCGAGAGAGCCGGCAGCATCCGTCTCGACGGCCAGCGTCTCGACCCCCTTCTCCTCCATAACGGAAGACCTTTCGTTGTCACGAAGAGGCCCGGT
>JAFCZZ010000434.1 GCA_019314085.1 Deltaproteobacteria bacterium
AAAAAAGAAAATCTCGGCCAAGAAATCAGCCCCGAAAAAGAAACGCGGAGGCCAAAGAAAACCAATCGATGACGACTTACGCGTGGCTGGCTCAATGAAGGCAGCATCAGCAGCTTGGGAGCTTCCCATAGACGAGATCAAGCGCGCAAAGAACCTTGGATGCGCGGCGTTCGTCGGCTCGAAAGTTTACCGTGATGTTCTGATTAAATGGTTTCGCGAGAATCCACCGGAGGAAGCGGAGGAAGGTGAGGGGGGAAAGCCACTGGAGTTAGCCGACAGGGATGAGGTAGAAAGGCGGAAATCAATAAGGCAAGTAGAGCGTTTGGATGTCGCCATCAAATCAGACAAACACAAACTCGCCGTAACCAAAGAAATCTACATCCCCCGAGAGTTGGTCAATGAGCAATGGACCCGGCTATGGGCAATCATCGAAGAGGAGGCGAAAGGGCTCATGGATAAGTCCGTCTATCCTATATTCGTTGCGAGGGTAAAAGCTAAAATTAAATGAGCGCCGAAAGAAAAGAAAAGCCAGAATGTTTAATGTGTTGCGACACAATGAGCGTTCTTGAGAAGCTCCCGTGGGAGTGGGTATCAGTGAGAACATCGTGCCCTAGTTGCTGCAAAAAAGAATACGAGGCGCATTTGAAAATCAGAAAAGCTAAAATAAAACAATCATTATGAAAACCCCAAGATAGATAAAATCGATATTCAAAAGGAGGCGCAAAAAATGGGTCATTCTTTTCACAAGCAAAGATCACTTATGCGATGAATATGAGCTTTTCGAAGGAACGGCAAGGGATGCTGTTTACCACGCGACATGCGACTACAGGCATTTAAACTACGGAAGAAACGGATATTCAATAATGCGATACAAATGACAGACACCGAATATCTCCGCGATCTATTCTTCGAGATCGTTCAGCCACCTTTCGACGGTGATATAGTCGAGTGGGCTGATGGCAAGCTGAAAATCCCTTACTCAGTCCGATACCCGATTTACATTGCGGCGGAATCCCCATGGCTAATCGAACCATTGAGGGCGTTGTCTGATCCTATGGTCAGACGTGTAGATGTTCGAATGCCAGCGGGGGCTGCTAAATCATTAATCGGTGAAATCCAGATTGCACACTGCCTGGCAGAAGATCCGGGCATGTATTACTACGTATGGCAAACTGACGATGACGCCAAGGATGCCATGGAAGATCGGATTTACCCGATGATCGAGGCGAATCAATTCCTTGCGAAAAAGATGCCAGTTGACCGGAACAAGAAACGGGGGTCAAAAATAGCAGCTCCGCACATGAGCCTTTACGCTGTCGGGGCCAACCTCTCAGCCGCTCAGTCTAAACGAGTTAAGTTCCTCACAATGGAAGAACCTCACCTATATGGGCCGGGCATGATGACAGCTTTCGAGAAACGGGTAGAGGCCGTGAAAGATCCTGTCATCCTCACGCTGTCAACCGGATCGGTAATCGATGACGAATCAGACGATTCATTCAACGCGGGATCGTGTGAGGTGTGGCAAGTCCCGTGCAAATTCTGCGGTCAGTTCCAGACCATGACAGACCATCGGGACAGGCTACGGGCTCAGATCGACAAGGAGACTTGTGACGCGGAGGGTAATCATATCTGGTCGAAGATCCTGCCGACCGTCCGCTATAATTGCGAACATTGCGATAAGGACTGGCCGACAGATGAGAAGTCACGAAAGGATCAATCCGCTCTGGGTAGGTTCATCCAGACCAACGACAACGCGGCGGGCGACCATCGATCATTCCACCTGGAGGCGGTGAGCGTTCACTATTTCCCCCTTGCGAACCTCGTCATGGAGAAGATCAAAGCGACGATTGCAGCCCGGCGCGGAGCAATGGAACCTCTCAAAGATTACATCCAGAAGCGGCGGGCGATGGCGTGGGACGACGAGCCGGTGGACACAGATCAGGACGCGGCATTTGACAGGAGCAAAGGCAACTATCACAAGGGGGAGAAGTTCGAGGGTGAGATTGCGCGCTTCATTTGCATCGATAATCAAGCAGGAAAAGCCAGCAAGGGTGAAGGCGCTCATCGGTGGTATGTCTGCCGAGCGTTAAGCCTCACGGAATGCAGGGTTATCGATGAGGGGAAGATAATCACTTGGGAAGAGATGGAAGAGAAGAGAATCGAGCTAGGTGTCGATCCCGTGCGGACTCTGGTTGATATCGCTTTTGACACGGCGGCAGTTCAAGCTGTGTGTGTCCGGTATGGCTGGATGGGGCTATGGGGAGACAACACGAACAAGAACTCATTCCCTCATCATGAGATGATTCTAGTTCAAGGCAAGCCGACGAGGATCACGCGAAACTATCCATTTTCCCGCCCCAACACCGGACACGTAGGAATCGGTAAAAAAGGGAAAAGGCGGCAGGCCATCTATTTCTTTTGGTGTCAGAATCCGATTAAGGACATGTGGCACAGGATCAAGAACGGGCTCTCGACTTACCGATGGACTGTGCCCCAAGACATCTCCGAGGACTACCGCAAGCAGATTCAAGCTGAGTATAAGGTGACAACCATCG
>JAFCZZ010000435.1 GCA_019314085.1 Deltaproteobacteria bacterium
AGAATACGGCACAAAATTATGATCCTCTCCGGTAAAGGAGGCGTAGGGAAAAGCACAGTGGCCGCAAATGTCGCGGTATCGCTCGCGATGGACGGGAACAAGGTCGGTCTCCTGGACACCGATTTTCACGGCCCGAGCATCCCGACACTCCTCAACCTTGAAGGCAAGCGGCCGGGAAGTGACGGCACAGCCATTCTCCCCATCGAATTCAGCGAGGGACTCAAGGTGATGTCCATAGGATTTCTCCTCCCGAACAAGGATGACGCGGTTATCTGGAGAGGCCCCATGAAAATGAATGTGATCAAACAACTCCTCACCGAGGTGAACTGGGGAGACTTGGATTACCTGATCATAGATTTCCCCCCCGGGACGGGGGATGAGCCCCTTTCGGTAGCCCAGCTTATTCCCGGCGCGGACGGCGCCATTATTGTGACCACACCGCAAAACCTGTCTCTCAACGACGTCAAGAAGTGCATCAACTTCTGCAAACAGGTCAGCGTTCCTGTCCTGGGAGTTGTGGAGAATATGAGCGGTCTTGTCTGTCCCCACTGCCATAAGATGATTAACATATTCAAGGCGGGTGGGGGAAAGCCAATGGCGGATGAGATGGGTGTCCCCTTCCTGGGCAGGATCCCCCTGGAGCCGCAAATTGTCGAGGCCTCTGACAACGGGACGCCCTTTGTCTATCATTACGGAGAGACAGATGCCGCGAAGGCATTTGCCGCAGTAGTCGAGCCCCTTCTGGCAATGAACACCAAGACCAAACCTGAAACTAAAACGGTTGTACCCAAAAAAGAGGAAAAAGAAAACACGCATAAGATAGCCATACCGATCGTGGAGGGACATCTTTCCGCTCACTTCGGCCACTGTGAAGAATTTGCGATCTTTGACGTTGACCTCGAAGCCAAAAAGATTACCGGGCAGGGGAAGGCTCCCTCTCCCCCGCATGAACCCGGCCTCCTTCCCCGGTGGCTTGGCGAAAAGGGTGTAAATGTCATCATAGCCGGAGGGATGGGGACACGTGCCCAGGAACTTTTTGCCGAGCAAGGGATTAGCGTCTCGATCGGCGCACCCGCCGGTGATCCCGAGAAGATCATTATAGCGTACATGAACAGTGCCCTTGAACTGGGAGACAATACCTGCGACCACTGAGACAACATATGCAGACCGACAAAGTAATTGAAGAGATAATGATGGGGATGATCCGTGAGAAAGCCACGGAACTCTATTCGGAGACAATGATAGAGTACGGAGTAAATCCTCACAACTACGGCTCCATAAAAGACCCTGACGGATACGCCAAGATAACCGGAGATTGCGGGGATACCGTCGAGAGATACCTCCGCGTGCGAAACGGAACGGTTGAAAAAACGACGTTCAACACGGACGGGTGCATGTTCAGTATCGCCGCCTGCTCCGTTGCGGCCGAGATGGCGGAGGGAAAGACGCTCTCCGGGTGCATCGGCATCAATCAGAGCGCCATCCTGAGACGTCTGGAAAAAATGCCGCAAGACCATGAACACTGTGCCCTGCTGGCGGCTATGGCTATGCAGAAGGCCCTGAGACAGTGCATTGAAGGCGCGGGAAGGGATCAGTAAATCGGAGGCGCAATCCCGATGGAGGCGGAGAGCCTGGAAAGGAGCGGCACGATGGTGACATATACGGGAGTCAGAGAGGTTGACAAGGTCGAGATTGTAACTCTCCAAGATAACTATATCGACCTGACCACGCAGGACAACAGCGCGGTGATCTCACGGGCCAGCGCGATCCAGAACGGCGAGATACGGAATTCCATCCAGGCCGAGCACGGGTTTTCGGCCATTATCAGGACCACGGTGGGAAACTCGACGCGGACCATGCTTTTCGACTTCGGCTTTTCTCCGATCGGGGCGGCCTATAACGCAAAGGCCCTCGGCATCTCCATGGAAGAGGTGGAGGTAATGGCCCTTTCGCACGGCCACAGCGACCACACCGGCGGGATCGCCGCGCTGACCCGTATGATCGGCAGGCCCGGGGTCGGGCTCGTCCTCCATCCAAGCGCGTTTGTCTACCCCCGCTACCTCAAATTTTCTGAAGAACTCAAGATGTTCTTTCCGAAACTAACCAGGGAATCGCTGGAGGCGGAAGAGATTGAAGTCATCGAAACAGCGACCCCCTACCCTCTCCTGGGTGGTCAGGTCATCTTCCTGGGTGAAGTCGAACGCACAACAGACTTTGAAAAAGGACTCCCCACAGCCTATCGGGAAAACGAGAATGGAGAAGAGGAGTGGGACCCTATCGAGGACGATACCGCCATTGTCATGAATGTGAAGGGGAAAGGACTTATTGTCCTTTCGGGATGCTCCCATTCGGGGATCGTCAACACCGTACGCCATGCTATGAAGGTCACGGGGATAGAAAAAGTACACGCCGTTATGGGCGGATTCCATCTTGGCGGTCCGCTCTTTGAACCAATCATCGACCGGACAACGGAGGAGCTCAAAAAAATTGATCCCGATTACATGATCCCCTGCCACTGCACAGGGAGAAAGGCCATCATGCACATGGAACAGGC
>JAFCZZ010000436.1 GCA_019314085.1 Deltaproteobacteria bacterium
TTTCGGAGTGATGATGTTAAGCAGCTGTTTACTGTTGAAGATCTAAGCAGACAATGACGATATGCGATTCTTATGTTCAAAATTGTTGCATTAAAGAGCGGTGGCAACTGTCATGAAAGATCCTTTTACATAAAAAAAGAAAGGCAGAACTTTGTTGCTCTGCCTTTCATATTTAAGCATACTAAATTACTTAATCATAATTATTCAACAAAGTAGAAAAAAGGCCTTGCAGCCGATCCCGCTGAATATTGGTCACCGGGAAATACCTTATGTCCCAATTTAACCTTTTCCCCGATTAAATTCATGCCGATTTTGTTGGGATTAACATCAATCAAATTACCCACTATCCATGGCCCTTCTTCAAGCTCTACCATTACTATAGTATAGGGAGCCTCGCCCTCTCGACCTAGTGGAGCAACGAATGTCTGGGTAAAGGTTACAATGGTACCCTCGCCGGCCATTTCAACGATGTCGAGATCCGTACCGGCACACTCCTGGCACTTCATCTTCGGCGGACATGTATACGTACCGCACTCGTTGCACTTCAGTCCCAGGAGAGTATTTTTCTGAAGGGCATTGCTGTATGTCATGAAATCAAGTTTATATTCCATTTGTATCTTCCTCCTCACTATGATCAGTCGGTTCTGAGAACGAGATTAACGATGACGCCATCGCCACCGAGTGTATCCACGAGCCCGATCCTGGCCCCTTCGACCTGCCTGTCCTGCTCCACCAGTTCGCCACGCAATTGCCGGCAAACCTCGTAGACCTGAGATGCGCCGGTAGCCCCGATGGGGTGACCTTTGCACTTCAGCCCACCTGAAATGTTGATGGGAATTTTTCCTCCGATTCGGCTTTCGCCCTGCTCCCAGAGTTCGCCTCCCGTGCCGAATTCGGCAAATCCGAGACTTTCAGCCGCGATAATACTTGCGATGCTGAAGCAGTCGTGCAGTTCGCAGATATCGATATCCTCGGGCCCTATGCCGGCCATATCGTAGGCGTGTTTGACCGCAACTTCCCGTGCCCGCAAACGGGGCAGATACTTATACTGGGAGCTCATCTTTCCCGACGATGCCTGGCCGATACCGGTGATATAAACCGGTTTGTCGGTTAGCTTTTTGGCGACGTCTTCCGATGCCAGAACAATCGCTGCGGCCCCATCGGAGAAAGGACAACAGTCGAGCAACTGCAGGGGCGAGGTCACCATGAAACCGTTCAGTACCTTATCCGCCGTTATCTCTTTCTGGAATTGTGCATTCGGGTTTCTCGCACCATAGTAGTGCGACTGGACCGATACCTGTGCCATCTGTTCTTTCAGTTTTTCCAGCGGCACGCCGTATTTGTCCGAGTAAAGATGGGCGAGCATGCCGAAAAATGCGGGGAAGGTAAATCCCGCCGGATATTCGTAGCGCCCATCTCCAAACATAGCAAATGTTCTCGTTGCCAGAGGTGTACCCATCGCCGTTGCCTTCTCCGTTCCGCCGGCTAACACAATGTCATAAAAACCTGAAGCGACCCACATATAGGCATCTCTTATCGCCATTGTTGCGGACGCACAGGCACCCTCGAATCTGCTGGCCGGAACATGAAAACATCCGATATCATCGGCGAGATAAGACTGTATCATGCCCTGACCCTCTGAAAAATCACCCAAAACATTGCCGCAATAGATGGCCTGTATGTCTTTGGGTTTTAAATTTGATGAATTGATGGCGGTCATCGACGCTTCGGAAAGCATCTCCACTCCCGTATGAGGGGAGTTGAACATGAACTTCGTATGACCTGTGCCAACCACTGCTACTCTTCTCATGCCTTCCTCCTTTTGTAGACAGTTTATTGTTTTAAGCAGTAACGATTTATCCCGATTTCACTGATGCCGATGCTGTGTGATCATCAAACTGATGATGCCTTCCCCGGAAACAGTCAGGTATTGACTCCTTCGCCGACCAGCTCATCATTCTGATTTTTCAGCACCCATTTATACGTAATAAATCCCCCGCCTCGTTTAGCTTCTTTTTTCCTTATTACCGTTATCTCTGTAGAAAGACGATCGCCCGGACACACCGGGGTTCGCCAGGAGATGTCAGTCGCGCCGGTCCACACCGCATCGGCCAGAAACCCGTGTTGGGCCAGCAGCCCGATCAGGCACGCGATCAGATAGGGACCGGGTGTCACTCTATCTCTGAATCCCCAGCCCTTCGCAAACTCCGCATCCAGAAAACCGGGAAGGTCCATTCCCGATAACTGAGACACCAAGTCAATTTCTGTACCGGTTATGGACTTTGTAATTGCCGGACTGAAAACATCACCTTCGTTGATCTCTTCAAAAAACATCGCGATACCTCCTCTCTTCTTACACCTTGATCTAACTCGTTGCGTTGCTTTGTATTTATGACTCCGTTACTCCAGCCACCCGACTCGTGGAATCGTCACACACCGCGTGACGTGATACACGCAACCCATTTCATATACCCCACACCGAATCCCCTCCTTCAAAGAATTTCTTCAGGAACAAGCCATGTACTCCTATTCCTGAAGGACTCTGGAGAAAAG
>JAFCZZ010000437.1 GCA_019314085.1 Deltaproteobacteria bacterium
GATAGGTGCAGAAAGTCAGTTATGAGACGCTTTCCGGGTATCCCGTTATCTCCCTGATCCGCTCATAGAGAGTATGGAGACGTTTGTACATCTGTTTGTAGACATCACGGTATAGCGCATCGTAGAGCTTCTGGTTTTCGGGGATAGGGTCGAAGACCTCCCCCACCCGTGTCATGTTATTGACCGCTTCTTCAAAGCTTTTGTGAAGTCCGAGACCGACGGCGGCATCGATTGCGGCGCCGAGACCCGATGTCTCATAGAGATGCGGTTTTGCCGTGGGCAGACCAAAGATGTCAGCCGTGGCCTGCATGGCATTTCTGCTCTGCGAACCGCCTCCCGATACGCGGAGCGTCGTAATGGGAACCTTTGTCTTTTTCTCGATCCGTTCCTTACCCTCTCTCAGAGCATAGGCGAGACCCTCCAGAATCGAACGGTAGAGATATGCCCTCGTGTGCACATCGCCAAAACCGATAACGGCGCCCTTGGCCTCGGGTCCCGGGAGTTTCAGGCCCGGTGTCCAGTAAGGTTGCAGCATAAGTCCCATGCAACCGGGAGGTACATCGTCGATAAGCCGGTCAAAAAGCTCTTCAACTTCAAGACCTTCCTTGGCCGCCATCTCTATCTCAGGGTGACCGAATTCTTCCTTGAACCAGCTTACCATCCAGTAGCCGCGCATTATCTGAACTTCTATGGTGTAGTAGTCGGGAACGGCCGCCGGATAAGCTGGCAGAAGAGGTACCGCTTCGATATATTTTTTGTGTGTTACGTTAATGGTCGCCGTGGTCCCATAGCTGAGACAGCCCACCGATGGTTCAAAACTTCCGGAACCGATGACCTCGCAGGCCTTGTCGGCAGCAGCTGCAATAACCGGGAGTCCCTTGGGAATGCCCGTTTTTTCGGCCGCCTCCGCGGTGACGGTGCCAAGGGTTTCTCCCACTGTAGAGAGCTTGGGGAGTCGGTCAGGGTCCATGGAGAGACATTTCCACTTCCAGTCCCAACTAGGCGCCCATGTGAGCTTTTTGTAATCAAAGGGCATGTAGCCCACCTGGGACCCGACGGAATCGACGAATTCTCCCGTCATTTTGTAGGTAAGATAGCCCGAGAGGAGGAGGTACTTGTGGGTTTTCCCCCAAATATCCGGCTGATAGGTGCTGAGCCAGTTCGCTTCGGCCTCGGACCTGAAATAGTTGATCGTATCTTCGAGACGCAGAGTCTTGAAGAGCAGTCCCCAGAGACCTCCCATGGGCGGGAGGCCGCGGGTTTTACGCTGGTCCAGCCAGAGTATGGCCGGTCGAAGTGGTGTGCCGTTTTTGTCAAGATTTATAACCGTCGCCCTCTGGGTGGTGATGGCCACGCCGGCGATGCGTTCTTTTTCTATATCACCCCTTTGCCACGTCTCCTGGCATGCCTGGCAGAGTGAATTCCAGAATACATAGGGGTCCTGTTCTGCCCATCCCGGATTCTCGGAAAAGTAAGGCTGAAAAGCTACTCTCTGCCGCGAAAGCAGATTTCCCTCCAGGTCAAAGACAAGCGCCTTTAGACTCTGGGTCCCGTTATCAATTGCCAGTATCAGGTCCCTCGTGCTCATTATTTTCCTCTCCTTTTTTAGAGGGGAGCGAATAGGCACGCTCCCAGGTTCCGTTGTACATGTCTATTTCTTGCTCCCAGCGCACTTCACTCCAGGGCAGTGAGGATTTGCAGAGATCCTTGATACGGCCCAGGTGTTCCCTTCCTCCTTTGGGGGTCAACATGCCGATCCGTACCCTTCTCAGAAGGAGATCCGAAAGATGCCGTACCTGTTCTCTCTTCGCCACAAAGGGAATTTCGGCCCAGAGAGTATGTGTGCCGGGAACATGGGTAAGGTCTTCTGCAGCGGCGGATGCGACAAGTTCGTTTGCATCCTTTCCATATCTTCCATAGAGGCGACGCCATTCCTCGGGCGGAAGGCCATAATCATTGTCCGGTTTTTCCGGCACCTTTGAAAAGACGGGGTCGTCTTTATCAAGTTCTTCAACCGTTGGCAGATATGCCTTGGCCGCCTTCAGCGTGTCCCAGGCCATCCGGCGAAATGTCGTGAGTTTTCCTCCCGTAACAGTCACGAGCCCCTTCTTTTTCCAGACGACGTAGTCGCGGGACTCCTCGGAAGGGGAGAGTTTCCCCTCGCTCAGTACCGGCCTGATGCCCGCGTAAGTTGAGATGCAATCCTCGGCAGTGATGTCGACGGTAGGAAAGTAGGCTTTAAGGCCCCTCATAATGTAGGACACCTCATCTTCCGATATGACCGGTTCCTTCGCAAGATCTTCCAAGTGATCCACATCGGTGGTACCGACTATCACGGCCCCCTCCCAGGGTATGGCGAAAAAGCCCCTATTATCGTCGGGATGCATAAAGGCAACTGCTTTATCAAGGGGAAGTGAGGTGGAGGAGAAGACCAGATGACTCCCTCTCAGGGGGCGCAGGTGGCGTTTCGGGTCGGGGGACGGGTGCATCCCCTCTCCCCAGGTTCCCGTTGCATTGATGACGGCGCGGCTTATGAATGTTCGCTCTTCT
>JAFCZZ010000046.1 GCA_019314085.1 Deltaproteobacteria bacterium
ATCCACGGTTCCGATATAGGGAGAGGCCTCGAGCCTTTTCATGAATTGTGCTATCGCCGGATTGTTGACAGCCACCCCCTCCACACGCAGCCTCGTGCCCTTCTTGGTGATACTGGTGAGCCATTCCGTCTGCGGGGAGATCCTAGAGGCAAGTTCGTCCATAATATGTATCGAATCGGTCCGTCCCCCCTCAAGATCCGTTATGATCCCTATCTTCTTTTCCAGCGTTCCCTTATCTGCCGTAACCTGTTCCAGATCTCCCGTCACCCTGGTAAGGGCATTCAGTCTGCCGCGCGCCGATTCAACCTCGGCCTCCAGCCCCCTGACACCCATACTCATATGGAGGTGGAGAAGGATCAGGAGGAGAAAGAACAGGCCGAGGGAAACCACCCCGATAACAATCTGGCGCTGGGCGCTTGCCTTCTTCTTTTCTTCGCGATAGGGGAGGAGATTGATCCGTATCATGATCCCTCCACACTCCTAAGGGCCAGGCCGACCCCGACAGCCGCGATGGGGCCTATCTCTCGTAGATACGAAGGGCTGAAAACATTTTTGTCGTACCGTATATTTTTAAAAGGATTGAATATCTCCACGTCACAGTGGAACAGGTCTTTCATGGCGTCAGCTATGCCCGGAATGCCGGCACAACCGCCACTGAGAAGTATACGGCCGATAGGCGATCCGCTCACCGTCGAGCTGAAATAATCGAAAGATCTCCCTATCTCCAGAAAAATGGGCTCAAGGTAATCGAGAATCCTTTCCCCCGTATCGCTATCCCCGCCTGAACCTTCAAGCTTTATCATCTCGGCTTCCTCAAAAGAAATACCGAGTTTGCTTTGCAGGGCCTGCGTGATGGAATCACCTCCCGCCTTAATATTTCTTGTGAAAACAGACTCTTCGTCCCTGACGATATTGATATTGGTTATGCTCGCGCCGATATTGACGAGGGCAATGATATCATCGGTCGCAAAATCATAGTTCTCCTCATAGGCCGTCTCCAGCGCGAAGGAATCAACATCCATTACCGCCGCCCGTGCCCCCGCTTTCTCGATCGCATAGGAATACCTTTCAGTAATTTCCTTCTTCGCGGCAACGATAATAACCTCCATCTGACCGGGGTCGTTCTCCCGCTGGCTGCAGATATGAAGATCAAAATTGACATCCCGGATGTCATCAAACGGCAGATATTCGCCGGCTTCATCGATTATAAAATCGCGCAACTCCCCCTCTTCCATTCTCCGGAAACCAGCCTTTTTAATCATGACGAAATGTCCTGAGAGGGCTATTATGACATTTTTTCCCCTGTATCTGGACACCCTGAAAAGTTCCTTTATCTTTTTGACAAGGGCAGCATGATCCCTGATCAAACCGGCCTCTACAGTCCCTCTTTCCAAGGCTACCTGCGCAAAGCACTGCAGGGTCAACCCTTCCGGGGTGTCCTTCAGCTCAACAAGTTTAATGCGGCTTGATCCTATGTCGACTCCCGCGATTCTTCTCCCTGCGGGAAACAGCCCTTTTACTGAAAACATCCGCCCTCCACACCTAATCGATAAATTGATAGACCCTGTCGCCCTGTTTGACCATTCCGAGCTCTCTCCTCGCCACTGCCTCAATGTAGCGCACGTCACTCTTGAGCAACCCTATTTCTTTTTTCAAATCTTTGTTTTCATTTACCGTACACTCATTGGCCTCTTCCAGGGTCACCTGTTTTTCCCTTAACGTACGGTAGTCCATAAGCCCCCTGTCTCCGAAGATTATGAGGAGCACCATGATAATGAAAATGCCGAACAGAACCCTGCCAATTTTCATACAGCACCTCTTTCCCCACAGGGGACACCCCCCTGCCTGCCAAGAAAAGCAAAAAGCATGCCACTTTGATCCCTATCTCCCCGCACATCGTCATTTCAAACATCGCACATTGTTCCGATCATCTACGGAAACAGGAAAGATATCTGTCATATACGCTTCAACCCCTCCATAAAAAAGAGGATTGCCCCTCCCTTCCATTCGGAGTGGTATCCCCTGTCGGCAACGGGCCGGAATGAAAGGATTTCGATGCAACATCGTATCCCTCTGCCCCAATGGAAAACGGTGTTTTTCACCGGGGGAACAGTGCTTTTTATGTGATGGCCGGCTATTCGCACGATCGGCGGCCACGATGCAGTATCACGCACCGCTGGAGGGGAGAAGCTGTTGAGGTTCACCCAAAAGGAATTCTCCCTTTTCAATCCAATTTTTAAGGATAGTGGCTATTTCCCGCGCCTTATAATAACTGGACATGGGTGCGGTAGGGATAACCCTGCCGGCAAGTTTTATCTTACCGCTTCGAAGCTCTTTATAGCTTACCTCGCCTATGCTCTCTGCACTACCGTTCGGGTAGTCAACGCCATAATCGTAGACCTGCGCATAGATGTCTTTATCTTTCACGGCGGTATACCGGGCCATCTCTTCATTGAGTATCGGTATGGGCACACCTATCCCGACGTAGAGGGATACCCCATAGCCGAGCATGCTTGCCCCCACCAGCCATCGGGGGTCCATCTCCTTCAGGTTTCCTATGGTCGCCAGCGTCCCCGCCCCCTCCTTCGGGACACCGTTTTCGCCCCTCAGGACATCAGGATTGTGCTGGGTGCCGGGCCAGGCCACAAACCCCTGGGCCCCACAGAGAAATATCCGAGTGCCGATGCCGATGGTCCTGAAATACGGATCATTGAAGAGGGGACTGAGCTGTCCCGATGTGGAGTAGGTCGCGTTCGCCATGTCGGGTCGGAGCACACCCATATAGGTATAGATGGTCCGATCGGACATGTTCACCGCGCAATTGTAATTTTGGTAGGCGTTTCTGGGATTGAAAAGGGTGGCATCCCTGAGATCCTGTATCGTGATATTCTTTTCATGCCTGCGGGCGGGGTAACAATCCGTGCCGTAGGATTCGAGGCGCAGGCGAACGGCCTTCCCCGCCACCAGATCTTCCAGGACATGCCCTCCGCCGTAATTGAACTCGCCAGGATGGATACTGTTGAGGGGGTCCCCTTCAACCACTTCGGTGGCCCCGATATAACAGTCCACGGCCGCTATGCCGCCGTAAGCGGGAACAGCGTTGAGCCATACCTTCGAGGCCCGTATCTTGGGGGAGGTGTGGCCGAAATTGAGAAAGGCACCCGATGAACACATGGGAGCGAAGGTCCCGGTCGTGACGACGTCCACCTCTCTTGCCGCCGCGACATCCCCTTTCTTCTCAACAATATCTATGATCTCTTCCGCCGTGACGACAACGGCCCTGCCCTTTTTTATCTTTTCGTTTATCTCTCTATAGGTCTTATTGACCGTGTATTTTTTCATCTGACCAGCACCCCTTGCGTACCGTACCATGCACCGTGGAAATACACCAAATCAGTAAATAAAACAATAAAAAAACCCCTGTCATAGCAACAGACAGGGGCAAAAGGTGCTGGATCAACCGACCTTTTCAACAACTCTGGAGGACTCCATGGTTATCCCGTATGACCGAACCCCCCTGCTCCTCTTTCCGTCGTCTCCAGATCATCGGCTACCTCCCATGAGACCCGGTACACCTTGTGGATAACCATCTGGGCAATACGATCACCCCTCTTGACGACAAAGGGCTGGGCGCCATGATTGATGATCAGGATCTTCACCTCTCCCCGGTAGTCTGCATCTATGGTGCCGGGGGAGTTGAGCAGGGTGACCCCCGCCTTTACAGCCAGCCCGCTCCGCGGCCGTATCTGGGCCTCGTAGCCGGTGGGCAGTGCGACGGCAATACCGGTGGGTATCAACCCCCTCTCACCGGGAAGCAGGGCTGTATCCCCATCCACCGCCGCAAAAATATCCATCCCCGCCGAGGCCTCCGTCATGTAACGGGGAAGGGGAAGATCCCCGCCATGCAGCCTCTTGACGGAAATCACCACGTTGCTATTCAAGGGCGTCCTTCCTGCTCAGCCGTATCTTCCCGCCCCTGTCGATATCAATGACCTTGACGCGAACCGTGTCACCTTCATTCAGTACATCGGTGACCTTCTCCACACGCTTGTTGTCCAGCTGGGATATGTGCACCAGTCCGTCCGTACCGGGCAGTATCTCCACAAAGGCTCCGAAATCGAGGACTTTTTTCACCGTGCCCTCGTAAATTCTGCCGATCTCCGGCTCTTCGGTCAGCGCCTTGACCATGGCGACCGCCCGTGCCGATGATTCGCCGTCATTCGAGGCTATGGTCACTGTCCCGTCATCGTCCACATTCATCGACACACCTGTTTCACTGATAATCTGCCGTATGTTCTTTCCTCCGGTACCGATGACGTCCCGTATCTTCTCCTGCTTTACCACCATAGTGGTGATCCTCGGGGCGTACGGAGAAAGATCTTCCCGGGGAGCGGTCATGGTTTCATCCAATTTACCAATAATAAAGATCCTGCCTTCTCGGGCCTGGTACAGGGCATCTTTCAGTATATCCCCCGTAAGCCTGTCGACCTTTATGTCCATCTGCAGGGCGGTGATCCCCTTTTTCGTGCCGCACACCTTAAAATCCATATCTCCCGCATGATCTTCATCTCCGAGAATATCGGAAAGGATCACCACGTCATCACCCTCCTTCAAGAGCCCCATCGCAATGCCTGCGACGGTGGCTTTGACCGGAACACCGGCATCCATAAGGGAGAGAGACCCGCCACATACCGTTGCCATGGAGGATGAGCCGTTTGAGGACAATATCTCGGAAACGAGGCGGATCGTATAGGGAAATTCCTCATGCGAGGGCAGGAGAGGAAGCAATGCCTTTCGGGCAAGGGCGCCGTGTCCTATCTCTCTGCGTCCGGGACCCCTCAAAAACCTGGCCTCTCCCACGGAAAAGGGAGGGAAATTGTAGTGGAGCATGAATGTCCGCATCTCTTCCCCACCTATGAAGTCAATTCTTTGTTCATCCGAAGAGGTTCCCAGCGTAAGGGCGACAAGGGCCTGTGTCTCTCCCCTGGTGAACAACCCTGAGCCGTGCGCCCTCGGAATAATACCGACCTCGGAGGTAATCGTCCGTATATCGCTGTTGGACCGGCCATCTATCCTCCGTCTGTCCGTCAGTATCATGTTCCGGATGATTTCCCGCTCCAGTTCTTCAAAGACAGACCCGGCCTTGGGATCAAACCCGGCCTCGTCTTGGTTCAGCTCCTCGACCATCTTTTTCTTGACATCGGCCCTCTGCGCGTACCGTTCCAGTTTTCTCCCCTCACGATAGGCCTCCTGAAGCCCGGCATAGGCAACGTCTCTGACCCTCTGCCGGAGTTCCTCACTAATCTCATCCGGTTCGAAGGCTCTCTTGGCCTTGCCCACAGCCTGGCAGAGGGTGTCCTGAAGCTCGATGGCCGGCCTCATTGACTCCAGACCGAAGTTGATGGCATCAAGGATCTCATCCTCAGGAACCTCGGAGGCTCCTCCCTCCAACATGACGAGATTGACATCAAAGGCCCCCTCTCCACCGGCGGAAGGGATCTTCCTTCCAACAAGAAACAGCTCCAGATCGCTCTCCTCCATCTGCTCGGTCGAGGGATTGCACACCAGCGCTCCATCCACCCTTCCCACTCGCACCCCGGCGATGGGGCCCTTGAAGGGGATATCCGACATACAGAGGGCCGCAGAGGCTCCAAGCATGGCTGCGACGTCGGAATCATTCTCAGTATCCATCGAGAGTACCGTCGCGACTATCTGGGTTTCATGAACATATCCATCGGGGAAAAGGGGACGTATTGACCGGTCAATAATTCTCGAGGTGAGAATCTCCTTCTCGTTGAGGCGTCCCTCTCTCTTGAAAAATCCGCCGGGGATCTTTCCAGCGGCAAAGGTCTTCTCCTGATAGTCTACCGTCAGGGGCAGAAAATCCAGCCCCTCTCTCTTGGACTTAAGGGATACCGCCGTCACAAGGACAAGGGTGTCTCCATAGGTAACCAATGCGGATCCATCCGCCTGCCCGGCGAGATAGTTCGTCGTGATAGACACATCTCTTCCCGCAAGAGTCGTTTTAAATACTTCTCTCATATTATGTAGGTACTCCTTTATTTTTTTTATCTTCTCAGGCCGAGGCGTTTGATAAGTTCCCGGTACCGTTCTATATCCTTTTTCTTGAGATAATCGAGCATGCTCCTCCTCTGACCCACCAGTTTTAAGAGCCCCCTCCGGGAATGATGATCCTTCTTGTGGGTCTTGAAGTGCTCCGTCAGATACTCTATCCTTCCACTGAGAAGAGCAACCTGAACCTCCGGAGATCCGGTATCGCCCTCATGGGTCTGAAAATCAGTTATTATCTCTTTTTTTCTTTCTTCATCTAGCACAGCTGCCTATCCTCCCTTGTTCGTTATATCATACGTTTCTTTAGTTAAGAACCCTTAAGATCGTGACCGCCTGCTGTCCGTCACTCATCAGAGAAAACTCCTCCGGAGAAAAAGACATCTTGGCAAC
Source organism: Deltaproteobacteria bacterium (assembly GCA_019314085.1). The sequence goes on from JAFCZZ010000046.1 coordinate 6,463, forward strand.
AGCGACGATCCTCCCATCCTTCGTGGCGAATTTTATCAGATCTCCCCTCTGCAGCAAAGGAATCTTTTTATCCCTCAGGGTGCCACAATCGGGTTGATATCCCTTCCTTATTCTGTCTGCGGTATCCTGATCAACAATAATCGTACCCAGCCCGGGGAGTGCCTCTGCCAGGGGAATAATGTTTTTCTCAATAGCTTCAAGCATTTCCCCATCAGTGAGACCCTCAAGTGATATGGCATCTTCCTGGCTGAAACAGCCGCTTCGCATCCGTCTGAGATCAAAGAGACAGCCTCCACACCCCAGCCGGTCCCCGATGTCGGCACACAGCGACCGGACATAGGTACCCTTCGAGCAGGAGACATCAAAGGTCACGTATGGCATCTGTATCTTTTCCACGCTGATCCGATGTACCGTAACCTTTCTCAGGGGAGGTTCAATGTCAATCCCCTGCCGTGTCCATTTGTAGAGGGGTTTGCCCCTGAACTTGACGGCGGAATATTTCGGGGCCCTCTGTTCTATCTGACCGGCAAAACCTTCTACCGCCTCCCGTATCTCTTCCTCCTGTAGACAGGGTTCACAGCGGGCTATCACCTCACCCTCCCTGTCAAGGGTGTCCGTCCTGACGCCCAGAAGCATCGTGGCACGGTACTCCTTATCATCATGTAACAAAAAACGTGAGAGCTTTGTCGCCTCATTGATGCAGACGGCAAGGACTCCCGTTGCCAGCGGGTCGAGCGTTCCCGCATGTCCGACCTTCTTCGCCCCGAGCAGCTTCTTGACATCTCGAACAACATCGTGAGACGTCCTGCCGGGCGGTTTGTCAATGATCAATACTCCATCCATATCAACAGCTTTACACCGTGAGGCCCTCGTTACATCGCCGCCGCTATCGCGTCGAGCACCATCCCCCTGACGGTTTCAAAGGTTCCTTCAACCCTGCAGGCGGAGGCATTCCTATGTCCACCCCCTCCCAGCCTGCCCGCGATCTTTTCCACATCGACGTCTCCCTTGGATCGCAGGCTTATCTTAAATCGATTTGCGGAAACCTCGTAACAGCAAACGGCAATCTCGACACCCTGTATCGAACGAACCGCATCGACAAGGCCCTCTGTGTGCTCCGGAAGCGCCCCTTCCCTGCGGAGCATCTCCTGCGTGACAGAGACGACCCCCACCCATCCTCTCTCATACAATTGCAGGCCCTCCAGGACCTTCCCCATCAATCGAATCTGCACCGCCGGTTTGGTCTCATAGATGTTTTGCGCTATGTATCGGCAGTCCGCACCCCTTTCCACCAGATCGGCCGCTACCCTGAAGGTGGCGCTTCCCGTGTTGGAATACTGGAAACTGCCGGTATCCGTGAGGATAGCCGTATATAGATTCGTCGCGATATCTCCGGTGATCGCAATCTTCATATGCTGCAGGAGGCGATGGATCATCTCACCCGTGGAACTCGCCCGGGAATCGGTCAGCAATATCTTTGAAAAGGTGCCGATGGATACATGGTGATCAATATTAACGATTTTTTGTATGGACTCTACCTTGCCCTGCTGATCTCCGACCCGTGAGATATCACTGCAATCCAGGACAAAGGCCGCATCAAACCCGTCGACAGAATCCAGAGAATGAACAATCGCCTCCGTGCCGGGGAGAAATTCGTACACGGCCGGCGTCGTATCCTGATTATACACGACGGCCTCCTTTCCCATATCGCGCAGCACATGGTACAGGGCCAGCTCGGACCCCAGGGCATCACCATCCGGTCTCACGTGGGACGTGATGAGAAAGGTGGTGCCAGCCTGTATCACCTCGGCAATTTCATCAAACATCTTTTTCTATCTCCGCCAGCAGTCGGTTAATGCGGTCCCCATATTCAAAAGATTTGTCAAAGGTAAATACGATTTCAGGGACATAGCGAAGCCGCAATCGCTTCCCCAGCTCTCTTCTCAGAAAACCGGCGGCCCGGTGCAGACCTTTCATTGTCTCGTCACTACAGGCATTCTCACCCATCCGGACAAAAAAGACCCTCGCCTGGCGGAGGTCATCCGTCACCTTAACGCCGGTAACCGTTATCTCCTGTACCTGCGGATCGTTGATCTGCTTCAACAGGATATCCGAAATCTCAGCCTTTATGAGATCGGCAACCTTGTCAGCTCTCTTGAAACTCATCGACACAATCTTATCCATCTTTGAATTTACAAAACCCCTTTCGTTCCCCACGACACTGAATCCGATCCGACATCTTTTCCAGTCATTATATGCCCCCACCTCCGCTATGGAAACATTGAACGTATTCTTTGTTCTGCCCAGGATCCTCCGCACCACCGATCTTTTCTCTTTCAAAGATCTGCTGCCTCCGACAACGATATCCACGATTCCCGTACCGACTACCATCGGAAAACAATCCTCAACACATCAGACACCGTCTTACATACAGGGCACAGAGAGACTGCTACAGTTTTCTGGCTACAGCCTCTCGTGTATACGTTTCTATGACATCCCCTTCCTTGATATCATTGAAGCCCTCTACCCCGATACCGCATTCGAAACCGGAGAGGACCTCCTTGGCATCATCCTTGAATCTCTTGAGGGAAAGGAAGGTGCCGTCATGAATAACCACCCCGTCTCTCAGGAGTCTCAACCGGGCATTCCTGAGTATCTTGCCGTCGGTCACGCGGCTCCCCGCAATCGTGCCGATTTTTGACACCTTGAAGACTTGAAGCACTTCGGCACGTCCCTGAACGGACTCTTCGTACACCGGCTCAAGGAGCCCTTCCATGGCATTCCGTACATCCGCAATGGCATCATATATGACATCGTACAGCTTGACACTCACGCCTTCCTTTTCGATAATCTCCGAGACCCTCGGGTCAGGTCTGACCTTGAATCCGAGGATGATCGCATCGGACGCCGATGCCAGCATAACATCCGTCTCGGTGATCGCGCCCGCGGAGCCATGGATCAGAATCAGCTTCACATCGCTCGTGCTGAGTTTCAGAAAGGCCTCCGAAAGGGCCTCCACCGACCCCTGGACATCGGCCTTAATAATAACATTCAGTTCCTTGGCACCCTCCTGGATCCTCTCATACAGCTGCTCAAGGGTTATCTTTGACGTTGCGGAGAGCTCTTTCTCCCGTTCTTTTCTCAACCAGTACTCACCGATGGCGCGCGCCCTTTTGTCATCCTCTACACAGACAAAGTCCATGCCGGCCTGCGGCACACTGGAAAAGCCGACAACCTCCACCGGCAGGGAAGGCCCTGCCTGGGCAATCCTGCGTCCCTTATCGTCGGTCATGGCCCGCACCCTGCCATACTCCATCTTGGAAACAACGGCATCGCCCTCTCTCAGGGTCCCCTCCTGGACAATGACTGTGGCAACCGGACCTCTCCCTTTGTCAAGCTTTGCCTCCACAACGACTCCGCGCGCCAACCGGTCCGGGTCGGCCGTAAGTTCCATGATATCGGACTGGAGAAGGATCATCTCCATCAATTCTTCTATGCCCGTCTTCTGCTTCGCCGAAACATCCGCATAGATGGTATTCCCCCCCCATGCCTCGGGCACAAGCTCGAATTCGGAAAGCTGCTGTTTTATCCTCTCCGGGTCGGCATTCGGCTTATCGATCTTGTTGACCGCAACGATGATAGGGACACCGGCAGCCCGGGAATGGTTGACCGCCTCAATCGTCTGATCCATAACACCATCGTCAGCGGCAACCACAAGCACCACAATATCGGTTACCTGAGCCCCCCTTGCCCTCATTGCCGTGAAGGCCTCATGCCCCGGCGTATCCAGAAACACGATATCCTTTTCGTTGATACGGACATGATACGCCCCTATTGCCTGGGTGATACCCCCCGACTCGCCCTCTATAACGTTCGTCTGCCGTATCACATCCAGAAGTGAGGTCTTGCCGTGATCAACATGGCCCATGATGGTCACCACGGGAGCCCTCGGCTTGAGACTGGCGGGCAGGGGATCCTCCCGGTGTATGATATCCTCATACTCCGCCCCGACGGCCTCCACCTGATATCCGAATTCACCGGCCACGAGGGTCGCGGCGTCGATGTCTATCGACTGATTGATCGTCACCATCATCCCCAGCGAGACAAGCTTGCTGATCAATTCACCGACCTTGATCCCCATCTTTCTGGCGAGATCACTTATCTTGATGGCCTCTTCTACCCTTATCCTTCTCTTGATCGCCTTGGGGGTCGTAATCTCGGTCGCCTGTATCCGTGTGGCGGAGATAACCTTCTCTTCCTTCCAGCTCCTGCGCGCCTCCTGGGATTTTCCTCTTCTGGTCCGTTTCCCCTTCTTATCAAACTGCTGTTTGAGGAAGGTCTTCTTTTTCCGGACATCCTCCCCCACATGCACCTCAACCGGCTTCTTCATCTTGTGCGATGGTTTCGGCGACGCTTTCTCCTCTTTTTCGGGCGCAGGTTTGGTCTCCTGGGACGGCACGCTCACCTCTTCCCGTGGGGGCACAACCTTCTCCTCCGGGGGTACGATCTCCGGCTCTTTCCTTATGACCGCCCGGACGATTGTTGCGGAAGTCCTGCGCGGTTTTTTCTCGGGCACCGCCTTTTTTTCTTCTTTTTTCTCTTCCTTCCCTTTTTCCGTACCTTCCGCCGGCACAGCCTCCTGAACCGTCTCTTTCTCTTCCGCCTCCTCGAGTGCCCCTTCCGGCTCCGGTTGAGATTCAGCCGGAATTTCCTCTTCGCCCTCGGGGGTGGGCTGCCGTACTGCCCTCCTTCTGATGACCGTCCTCTTAACCCTTTCCTCTACGATCGCGTCCTTCTCACCCAGGGCAAATTCCGTTCGCACCCGTTGGACATCGTCTTCTTCAAGGGAACTGGAATGGGCCTTGACGGCTATTCCAAGCTTCTCCAGTCGCGTGATAAGATCTTTATTCTCTATGCCGAGCTCTTTGGCCAACTCGTAGACTCTTATTTTGGACATTGTGGGAACTCCTGGGTACCTTGCCGGCAGCATACGGGCAGTTTTTACATATCTTCGGCCCGGCTTTCGCCGCTTTCACTGTTGATAATCTTTTTTGCCTCTTCAATCCAGGTGATTGCCTTTTTCTCGCTGATTCCCTTGATGGAACTGAGCGCCTCGAGTTCCGCCGAAGCCACCATTGCGACGCCTTTAAATCCTTCCCCATAGAGAAGATCGGCCGTACGTTCACCAATTCCGGCTATCTTCATGAGAGATTCGGACCCCTCCTTTTCCGCTTCCGCCACACCTGTTTCGTTCTTGACATCAATCTTCCAGCCGGTAAGCCTGGCGGCCAATCTGACATTCTGGCCGGCCCTCCCAATCGCCAGGGAAAGCTGATCATCCGGTACGATGACCTCCATGGTCCGGGCATCTTCATCCATGTACACCCTGTCCACCTTGGCCGGTGAAAGGGCATTGCATATATACCTCACCGGGTCCTCGGAGCAGGGAACAATGTCTATCTTTTCCCCTCTCAGCTCCTGCACAACACCCTGCACCCTGGATCCTCTCATGCCGACGCACGCTCCGACCGGGTCAATGTCTCTGTCCTCGGACCGGACAGAGATCTTGGTCCTGTTTCCCGGCTCCCTCGCTATATTGACAATCTCGATCAATCCTTCGGATATTTCGGGAACCTCCATCTCAAAGAGGGCCCTGACAAAGCCCGGGTGTGTCCTGGACAACAGTATCTGAGGCCCCTTGGATATTCTCTTGACGTCGTATATATATGCCCGTATCCGCTCCCCCCGTCTGAACGATTCTCTCTTTATCTGTTCGGAAGGAAGGATTATTCCCTCCGACATGCCGAGGCTGACAATGATACTCCCCCCCTCAAACCGCTGTACGAAGCCATTGACCAGATCACCCTTCCTGTCCTTGTATTCCTCGTAGATATTGTCACGCTCGGCATCCTTGACCTTTTGAATGATTATCTGCTTGGCCGTCTGAACGGCAATCCGCCCGAAGGTGTCCGTCTCTATCTTTATCCCGAGGCTGTCTCCCAGTTCCGCCTCTTCATCCAGGGTTTCATGGGCCTCTTGCAGGGATATCTGTGTATCCTGATTGAGAACGTGTTCAACCACGGTCTTAAAGAGGAAGGTTTCCATCTCTCCCGCTTCCTCGTTGTAGTTCACCTCAAGATCCAGGTCCAGCCCCAGTTTCTTCCGTGCGGCGGTCAAAACGGCTGTTTCCAACGCATCGACGATTATTTCTTTGTCTATGCCCTTTTCCTTTCCCATCTGTTCGATGAGACGTTTAAGATCTGGCAACATGTTACCGGTCCTCCGAACTCAAATTGACGGCTTCGTAAAAAATCCACCTCTCCCGATGCATCGGGGTCATACTGCCATCCAATCCCGA
>JAFCZZ010000438.1 GCA_019314085.1 Deltaproteobacteria bacterium
CTGCCGTGAGGTAGTGCCAGGGCGGAGCCGTTAAAGAACACCAGCTTGACCTCGTCGCCACGCTTCCTAGCTTCCTGGAGGATGCTGAAGGCTGCCTCCTTAGCCCTCTCGAGCTTAGATCCTATCATCGAGCCGCTGACATCGATTATGATTATCGTAGAGCCGCTTCCCGCACCGCCCGAAGGCTCCTCCTTGGTGCTGAACTTCAGCGAAAACACGGGCGGGAGAACTTCGCCGTAGATCCTCATGGTCTCCTCGACCCTCAGCTCGTGGGGCAGATCGCCTATAGTCCACTGCTCGAGCTCCTCGACCTTCGACCCGGAAGCACCGACCTTTTCGAGCGCCTCAACATATTTTGCGTAGAGGGACAGCCTAGCTGCCTCAATCATCACGTCGCTCTTCATAAAGAAGATTCCGTAGGTGAAGCCTACGCCCAAGTGGGATAGGAAAACCGGTATCTGCGTGGGGTTGCAAATCCTCGGGTCGGAAACGTACCCCACCAGCAGGGCTATCATACGGCTGAGCCACTTAGGATCCCTGACGGGATTCCTTCCGTCGTTCTTGACCATAAGACCCGGTGCAGGTATTAGGGCTCCCAGCTTCTCAAGGTTGGGGACGCCGCCATAGGCTTTTATCTTGTCGTCGAACGAGCTCTTGTACATGGAATGGAAGAGGTCTTTCAGGAGCTCAGCCAGCTGCTCGATCTTTCCTTCTAGGGATGCATTTGAATTGAGGATTTTGAGAGCCTTCTTAGCCTTGGGCACCACGAGCTCGTCCGGCTTTATGCTGTACTTTTCAGCCTTTTTGATGAAATTGGGGGTTTTGAGACCCAGCTCCTCAGCCATGAGCTGATAGGTTGAAAGCATGAACCAAAAGCGTGGATCCTTGCCCCTGTAGCCCTTCGCAGCATCAACAACCCTTTCATAGTATTCCTGACCGTACTTCTTGAGGTGCTCCTGGTCGACTATGAGATCCGCAACGGCGTTTGCAAAGTTCTCGGTGTCCGTGACCCCCTTCCTCGCAGCTATAAGCAACGTCAGCTTCTCCCAGTCGGGCTTTCCCGGAAAAACCGTCCGGTGTCCGACTTCGTGCCTCAGGATCTGCTTCACTATTCTCGCCGGCTTTTTGAGGAACATCGAGGGGAGACGCACGACGCCCCACGTGAAACTTGGTGCATCCCTCGAGTTTACGATCTTGAAGTCCAATAGGACTCCAAATTCTTGGAGAACCTGCGTGAATAATTTCTCTGCCTCTTCCGCCTTCATGTTCTCAATCCTCAGTTATATGTGTAACCGTTAAAATATAAAAGTTTTTTGTCAAAATCCTCAGAGCCTCCTTTTCCTAGTTCCTAGCATACCACAGCACGATGTCCACGATCAAAGCCAGCAACGCTATGACAAACGCCAGCATAAGCAGTCCGTACAGCGAGCGGAGAAGCGAGAAGCACTGATCGGCGATGTCGAGTGCACCGGATCCGTAAGCCGTGCCCAGAGCCCCAAATTCCCTCAGCATTCCGACCAATTCCTCCCGGAATTTCTCCGTCATACCCTCGATCCCGCCCATGAAGCTGGAGAATATCAGGGTTGTCGAAAAGATGAACAAAGCCAGCACCACAGTAAGGGCTACCCAGAACATTTTACTCAACGGCTGCACCCCCGCTTAATAATAGCTTCTCGAAGCCGTTTTGCTTTTGCTCCGTTTCCTCCTTGAACTTGCGGTATAGCTTGTAAACCACTACGTCGTCCTCCGCCAGCTCCTCCAGCTTCCTCTTCGCATCCTCGTCCCCCTTGAGTGCCGCCAGATACGCTTTGATAGCGCTGATCCAGGTTTCCTTCTTGACAACGATAGCTTTCTCTATGACCTCCTTTTTGACGAACTCTATTTTGTTCGGGTACGAGGATTCAACCTCCGGCTTGAGGACTAGCCTGTGGTTCAGTACGTAGGGGAGCACGAACAGTATGTCTTCCAGCTGGACAATCGCCCTTTCGTGAAGCCAAGCCCTAGCCTTTGCGAACTTGATGGCGGACTCAGCCCACCTAGTGCCCCAGATCTCACGGACTTTAAAGCACAGCTCCCCCTTGTAGGGGCATTCTTCGCACGGCAGCCTGTACTTCGGCTCCGTGACGGAGCGGTCTGTCTGGGCGCAGGTGAAGCTGCCGGCGATGAGGGACAGGAACAGCGTCAGCGATTCGGGGACGACGACCTTGTCGACATCGTCCCAGATCTCCATCATCTCCTTGGAGTTCAGGAGCTCCGGTAGGGCATCAACTATCTTAGGAGTATGCGTTTTAACGTACTTGGAGGTCAGCAGCTCGTAGGTCTCAGTAATATCGAGAACCCGTATGTATAGATGGGCATCTAAACGATCCCAGAGAGCCTTGGGTATCTCGTGGCTGCTCACGTCGTGCGGGTTCCTGTCGCAGAATGCCACGAAGGGCTTGGACTTGAAGGTTCTTCCACGATATTCGACCTCCTTCTCGGCGAATAATGACAGTAGGGCATTATAGAGCCTCGGGTTCCCTCTCTGAAGCTCGTTGAAGAACTTGAATGAACGGACTGGTGACTATCGGTCTAGCATCCACCTGCTCGATGCCCTGCCTTAGTTTAGCAATATCCACATACAGGAGGATGTCGAACTCCGTCAGGGTATCCCTTATCCTTGCGGTGGGCTTCACGTCCTGGTTGTAGATGTCCTTGAAGAACACTTTCATAACGGATTCGATGAAGGTGCTCTTGCCGACGCCGTATGTCCCGCTCAGGAGGACGACGCTGTTCTTCGCCAAGAGGGCGGTCGAAAGCATTTCCTTGGTTTCCGGATCTGCCCTCCACCAGGAGAAGATGTTCCTCAGCCCCGCTAGGAAGACGGATCTGTACTTGAATGACGGAAGCTCCCTTACAGGTGCCCGAACTTCTTTCTCGGTCATCATGGTTACACACCTAACCTTCAGTTTCCTCG
>JAFCZZ010000047.1 GCA_019314085.1 Deltaproteobacteria bacterium
GTCGTACAGCTCCGGGTAGCGCTGGCGCGTGATCTCCTCCACTATGAGCTTGTTTATGCGGAACATGATGGTGGGCTTGAGCGTGCGGTTCGTGGGGTTGTAGGCGTAGAGGTGGGGGTACTCGTAGGACCCCCCCTTCTGGAGGAAGAACTCGGTCAGGAAGGAGGGCTCCTCGTACGGGGAGATCTCCTCGTCCACGTATCCCACCTCCCGCAGGTCCGACGTGGCTATGGGCTTCTTGTCCGTCCCCCAGCGGCGGGTCTCGTGCGGGAGGTTGAGGTACACCAGGCAGCGGGTCTTGACCCCGAATATCACCTGGTCCAGGCGGGTCTTGACCCCGAATATCACCTGGTCCAGGCGGTTGAGCGCGAGGGGCTTGAGGTCCTCCAGGTCCTCGGGCCCCGACTCGGTGTTGGGCGAGATCTTCTCGCTCCACTTGTGGATGTAGAGCGCCTGCTCGCGCTGCTTGACGTAGTAGAAGCGCCACGTCTCGGTCTCCGGGCTGTACAGTCGCAGGTAGTCGCCCTCTATGTGCCATCTTCCGGTCTCCATTTGATGCCCCCTGTTTTTTTGTTCCGGGGCCCGGGCGCTCACTCCCCGACGGCCACGAACGTCAGCGTGTGCGACCCGGCAGCCGCCACCGGTGCCCCCGCGGTGGCCAGGTTGTACGCGGTCAGTGAGGCGTAGTTGTCGTAGCTCCCCGGGGCGCTCACCGAGACGAACACGGCGGTCCCGATGGCAGGGCTCTGAACCATCAGCGCCTGGATCGTGCGGAGCTCGACGTCGCTCGAGTGCACCGCCTCGCTGGCCGGGGCTATCGTCATGCGTCCCTGGACTACCCTGGCCCCGACTCCGTGCGGGGGGACTGTCTTCCCCTTCAGGTCTATCGTGTAGGTCGCCATGGGGCTACCGCCCTCACACCGGTTTCTTCGCTATCAGCAGCTTCTGCTTGGCCAAGGCGAACCCGAGGGGCTTGATTATCTGGGGCCCGGTCGAGTTCGCGAGCACCTCGACCTTCACCGCCGTCTCCTGCGGGATCACGAGTCCGCGCTCGTAGATTATCGCCGGCTCGTCGTAGAGGTCTATCTCGCCCTCGACGTTCACCACGGGCAGCTTCTCCGGCCCGGCCTCCACGTATATCGCCGACACACGCTTGACGGTGCTGGGGAACATCCACCCCACGAGGCCTATGTACACGTCCTCGATGGTCGTCTGGTCGATCAGGGTCTGCCAGCCGGTGTTCGCCAGGGTGAAGTTCCACGTCTCCGCGGTTCCCGAGGTCGTCCCCAGGTTGAAGAACGGCTTCCGTATTGGCGTTTCGCCGAACTGTCCCGCCTCGGGGTACATCCCCCCGAACTTCAGTCCCCACGCGTCCTCCGCGGCCGCGATGGCTCGGGAGCGCGTGTCCTCGAGGGCCTTGTAGAACTCCGGGTACTCGCGCTTCACCTTCTGGTACTCAACTATCACGGGCATCGCGACTAACCTCCCACCATCTTGGTGGCCTCACCGACGATTCGCACTGCCGGCCGCTCCAGGACCTGTGCGGGCGCCGCCGAGAGCCTGGGCAGCCCGGTGGCCTCCTCGATCTGTTTGAACACTTCCACGGGCGCGCGCAGCACCGCTTCGGGGGCGGGCGCTGGCTGTGCGGGCGGCGTCGGAATCATTGCTGACAGCTTGGGCGCTCCTGCCGGTAGCTTTGCTTCCACGTCCACCAGCATCCTTTTTACTTGGGTTATGGGATCCATCGTGACTCACCTGAAGCGCGGGGCCTTCGGGGCCTCCGGGAGCTCGGGCGGAATGCCCGTCTCGCGGACGGGGACCTCAAACACCCCGGCGATTCCCTCGTTCAGGGAATCCGCGGCCTTTTTGAGGGCGTCCCCCAGCTCGCCGAGCGCGCGGTGGAGCTTCGGGGCGTCGACGGCCTCCGGGGGCTTGTCGAGCATGCTCATGACATTGTTGCCGGCTTCTCCGACCATTCTTAGAAGATCACCCACCATTCCCTTCACTATTGCGTGCGGCCTTCGCTCCATATCGCTAAAGATTCGACCTACGGCTTTTAAATCGTGGCGACACAAAAGTAATTACCCGCACAAGAGGCCTACCAGTGGATCCACTCCGTCGCGTCCTGCCGGTGGGAGTCGTAGACCTTGGCGGTGCGGCCGGCCTCCCACTCGCACAGGTAGACCTGGAGCTCGTAGGCCTGGTTGTCCGGCATGTCCCTGAACACCCTCAGCACGACCTCCGTGTTGAAGGTGTCGCCCGGGCCCGAGTGCACGTCCTCCGTCACCCCGAACGCGTAGACCCCCCCGTCGGTTCGCCCCACGAGGGCCGCGGCCAGGTCGAACGCGTGGATCTGGTTGCCCGTGTTGCGCCAGCGCACGCTCACCTTGAACGCCGAGTCCTTGGTGGGGTAGATCGGGGTCGAGTAGTTGATCTTGACTATGTCCCCCGCCACCACCGGTGCGGGGGCGGGCGGTGCGGGCTCGAGCCCTATCCCCACGCTCAGGGAGGCCGGGACGTCCACCCCCACGGCCCTGGGCTGGTATCCGCGCGCTCTCGCTTCGAAGCGGTGCCGCCCCTCCGGGACGCGCTCGACGCGCAGGGTTCCGTCGGGCCCCGTCGTCCCCACTGGCTTCCCGTCCATGAGAACCTCCGCCCCCGGGATCGGCTCCCTGGTGCTCCCGTCGAAGACGCGGACCGTGACCGCGTACGTCGGCGCGGGCGGAACCTCCCGCTTCAGGACGAAGTTCAGGAGGAGGGTCTTGACCGGTGCCTCCCGGGCCGGGGCCCCTACGGTGCGCGTCGCGCTCTTGGCCTCGTAGCCGCGCTTCACCAGGGTGATCCGGTACGGGCCCAGCGGGACCCGGCCGAATCGCGCCTCCCCGCGGGCGTTCGTGGTCCCCGTGAGGATCTCCGGCCCCTCCAGCTCCACGCTGACACCCTCCACCGGCTCGCCCGTGTCGGCGTCCGTGACCCTGACCACCACGGGCCTGGTCAGGTAGCGGTCGAAGCGGTAGACGGCCGTGACCTCGCGGTCCCCGACCATCTGCCAGCGGTCGGGGACGGATCCGGGGTCCAGGGCGAACTCCGCGAGGGCGCCCCCCTCCTCGAGCTCGAGCCTCGAGGGGAAGCTGAGGGTCACCCAGGCCCCCGCGGGGACGGGTCCGCTCCACGGCGTCCGCTCCTCGATCAGCCTGGAGGGCATTGCGGTCTCGGCCCGGAAGGGAACGTTGACCTCGCGCCCGTCCGCGCGGGCGCGGACCGTGAGCGTGTGCTCGATTACGCGCTCGATCGCGTACCTGAAGTCGACCGTGCGGTCCTCGCGCAGGTCCACCGCCGCCTCGGGGGGGACGCGGAGCCTCGCGGTCCGCCCGTCGACCTCTATGCTCGAAGGGGCCCTCACCCGGTGCATGCCCGCCGGGAGCTCGAGTTCGAGCGGCGTCTCGCCCCTGCGCCCGTCCACCTCCACGGGCACGGACACCTGGCGTCCGTCCGCCCAGGCCCTGACCGTGAGGGTGTGCGTCGGCGGGGGGGCGGGTTCGAGCTCGTAGCGGAGCTCGAGGGCCGTGTCCTCGGTCAGGTCGATCGCCCTCGGGGGCTCCGCCAGCCTCGCGGTCCGCCCCTCGACCTCTATGCTCGAGGGGGCGCTCAGGACATAGCGCCCCTCGGCCAGCGTGAGCCTCATGGGGGTGCTCCCCCGATACCCGTCCACCCCCACGGGGACCGACACCTCCCGCGCGTCGGCGTATGCTCTCACCGTAAGGACGTGCTCGCGCTTGGGTGGCGGGGGAACGGGCACGAGCTCGTAGCGGGCGTGGATCTCCCGGTCGCGGTCCAGGGTGAAGGTGAACTCCGGAACCCCCCAGCCGTCGGCGGAGCGGAACTCGTAGCGCTCCCCCCCGACCTCGATCGCCCCGGGGAACCCGAGCGCCACCGCTCCCTCCTCGAGCTCGACGGAGAAGGGCGACGTGCGCTCGGCCCCGCTCACCCTCACGGGCACGGACACCTCCCGCGCGTCGGCGTAGGCCCTGACTGTGAGGGTGTGGGTGCGGACCTCGGGAGGAGGAGGCGGGGGGGGCGGGGGTCTGACGTAGCGGGCCGTGATCTCCGTGTCCCCGCTCACGTCCAGCTCGAAGCTCTGGCGCGCGGGGGTTCCGTCGACCTCGACCGAGCTCAGCTCCGCCCCGTCGTGCCTGCCCGGGAAGTAGAACGAGTGGGTCCCCTCCTCGACCTCCACGAGGAGGGGGGTGTGGTACGTGCGCCCGTCGAGCACGACGGGGACCGGGACCTCCTCGGAGTCGGCGAAGGCGCTCGCGCGGACCTTGAAGCGCTTGGGGAAGAGCTCGGGGAAGAGCATCGCCAGGAGTCCGCGCAGGGGCTCCGGGAGCGGGGGGAGCTCTCTAGCTTGCTCTGCCAACTTCGATCACCTCGAATATCGCCCGCGGGAGGGGGGGGTAGGGCGGGGGCATCGGCGACAGGTCCACGCTTCCCCCCCTGGAGCCTATCAGGTCCGCCCACATGGGGATGCTCTGGAGAACCTGGTGCCCCACCATCACCATGCCGAACACCAGGCGCTCCAGCGGGGCGAGGGTCCGGGCGAGCTTGACGATGTCGGGTTCCTCGGGCATCAGAATAATTCCTCGGCAAGGCAAAATAAATTGTCGATGGGGGCGGGGACCTCGCGGTCGGGGTAGATGTGGAGGATCTCGAAGTACCCTCGCAGCGGGAGCTCCGGGCGGGGGAACTCCAGCGCGAGCGCGGGGTCGTAGACGTGCCAGTCCTTTCCGGCCTCGCACCACACGTGGAACATGGGGGCCGCGGCGGACGGGGGCCCCGCGACGCCGTAGTTGAGCCGGGCGCGCGTCCCCCTCGCCTCGAGGATGGAGGCGCACAATATGGCCGCGTCTTCGCAGTCCGCGGTGCCCAGCTCGAGCGTCACGCGCGGGGACTGCCAGATGTCGGTCCGGAGCTCGGGCCTGTACTCGATCGAGTCGCGCACCCACTCGTACGCCTCCCGGTCGCTGCGGAAGCGGCGCGCCAGGTCCGAGACCTCCTCGGGCCGGATGAGCGAGCCCTTTCCGGCGAACGGGAACAAGTCACGCCCCCTTGAAGGTCTTGAGGACCGCCAGGCTCGACGGGAGCAGCTTGTTGTCCTCCAGGAAGCGCTCGAACTCGTCGGGCCTGAGCCGCCTGCGGATCTCGGCGAAGTGCATGTCGGCTAGGGCGTCCCCGGCGACCGGCACGAGGTCCGCCAGGTCCTCGAGCACGGCGTGCCTCAGGATGTCGAGCTGGCGGTCGTCCAGCTTCGGCGGCGCGGGCGGGAACCCGGGCAGGCTGAGCTCCGGGAGCTCGATCCCCACGAGGGGGACCCTGAGCCTCGGGAGGATCCGCTGGGGCCTCAGAGCGTTTTCAAATACTCCTTCGCCATCCCCCACGTGGGCACCCCCCACCCGTAGGCGTTCGACTTCGGCTGCACGGGGCCGAACCTGCTCATCATGTCGAGGAACATCCCCGCGGTGAACTCGACCCCTGACTCGCGGTAGAGCTGCTTGACGAGCGCGACGAGCCCCGCGACGTGCGGGCTGGCCATCGACGTCCCCGAAATGCTGGCCAGGCGGGGCCCGTCCATGAACTGCATGAGGTCTATCAGGCTGCCGGTGGCCGTCGAGCTGAGGATGTCCGCGCCCGGGGCCACGACGTCGGGCTTGGTCATGCCGTCGGCGGTCGGGCCTCTCGACGAGAAATCGGCCACGTTTCCCCCGCGGTCGATCGCCCCCACGCTCACCGCGTAGGGGGAGTTCGCGGGCACCCCTACCGTGCGCTCGCCCGGCCCGTCGTTTCCGTTCGCCAAGACGAACACGGTGCGCCCCCTCCCCCGCTCGCTCAGCATGGCGATGGCCCTGCACTCGGGAATGGTCTCGTGGGACTCCTCGGAGTAGGGCGATCCCAGGGACATGTTCACCACGTCCGCCCCCCAGCGGATCGCGTCCATCATGGCCCGCATCACCCCGGTCTCGGTTCCCGTGCCGACCCCGTAGCCGAGGCACTTGAACGCGCGCACCGTCGCCCCCGGCGCGACGCCCTTGACCGCCCCCCAGGGCGTGGGCATCTCCCCCCCGCAGGCGGTAGTGAGCACGTGGCAGCCGTGGCCGTTGTCGTCCCACGGCAGGGGCTGCCCCTCTTGGGAGGAGTCCCCCTCCACCCCGAGGCACTGGGGGATCGTCGGGTCGACGCCCGTGTCGAGCACCGCGACTTTTATCCCCTCGCCGGTGTACCCCTCGGCCTCCGCCTCGTCCGCTCCGAGGACGCGCCTGGACTCGCTCGTGGGCCACCGCTCGCGCTCCGCGTCGGCCTCGATGGAGAAGCGGAGCGCCTCGGGAAAAGTCAGGGGGTTGCTCGCGAGCTCGACGAAGCGGGCGAGCTTCTTGTCCACGGGCATCCCCATGATCGAGAGCACGCGCTCGGGCCTGATCTCCACCACGTGCTCCAGCGCCCTGGCGCGCGGGACGAACTCCTCTGGCAGCTCCACGGTGTAGTAGTCCAGAACCTCGGCGATCGGGGGCGCTCCGATCCCCTCGAGCGCCGCCCGGACCTCCTCCGCACGGTCCGGGACGTAGCGAACCAGGTACCTTCCGATCCCCTTCACCTTGCTCGGTCTATCTTAGACCCAACCCGGTTCCCCTGGGGGGCAGCGTGGCCCCCGGGCCGTAGAGCTCCTCGTGCCTCTGCGCGCGCTCCTCCTCGGTCAGCGGCTTCCCCAGCCTGCGGACTCCACCCGCGCCGGAGAGTGTTTCCCAGAGCCAACGCGGGAGGGGGGGCGCAGGTGGTGCCGAGGGGGCCCACTCTTCGAGTTTTGGGGGGAAGCTTGGGACTCCCATACATCCAAGTTATGCGGGTCTGATTTTAACCTAATTGACACAAAAGTAATTACTCAGAGGAGCGCGGCGAGGAGGCTGAGCCCTATGTACCCAAGAACCAAAGTTGCAAACACATAAAGCCTCTTCATCATTTGCTTGATGCAGAACCGCAGGGAGCAGGCCACAAGCATGAGCGCGAAGAAGGGGTCCCCGGTGAGAGTCAGCGCAAGCGCCGAGAGCCCCCCTCCGACTGCCATCAGCTCCAGCTCCAGCCCCCGCGCCCGGCGCTCCCCGAGCCAGACCGCCGTGGTGCGGAGCCCCGCCTTCCGGTCGAAGTCGACGTCGTGGATGACGGTGTCGAGGAAGGCGCCCGTCGCGATAATCGAGAGGACGAGCACGTGGGGGGCCGGAACCGGCGCGCCCCCAAGGCAGAACCCCGCGGCGAAGAGGGGGGGCCCGGTGCTCAGGGGGAGGACCAGGTCGAGCAGGGGCCTCGACTTCAGGTACAGCATGGAGTACCCCACGACCCCCCCCGCGATCATCACCGCTATGGCGAGGAGGCACGCGGGGCCCGTCGCCCACGCCAAGGCCAGCGCGAGGCAGGCGCCGAGGAGGCTCAGGGCGTACGCATCGCGCTTGGATATCTCTCCTGTGAGTATAGGGTTGAAGCGGGGATCGCGTTCTTTTACCCGTGTCGTGAGTGCGTCGACGCGCACGTCGGCGACGTAGTTGACCGCGTGCCCGGGGACGCACGCGGCGAGGATGGCCCCCAGGGCGGGCAGGACCTCCGGCACCCACGCGCCGGCCGAGGCGACCCCCAAGAGGAACCCCATCGGGTAGGGCGCCCACGCCGGCCCGACACGGATAAGCCGGAGCCAGCGGTTCAGACCAGCATCCCCCCAGCCCCCGCGAGGAGGGCGAAGCCGTTCATCCACGCGATGCCCACCAGCACCCCCCGCTGGAAGTCGAAGTCGAGCGCGATCCCGGCCACGTGGGCCAGGGGGAGGCTGAGCACCGAGAGGAGGGTCCCGCCGTGCAGCCACCCGAGCAGGACGAACCCCATCTGCATCACGAAGACCGCCGTGGCCCCGAACCAGAAGAGGCTGGAGGGCCTGAGCTCCGCCTTGAATATCATCTCGACCAGGTTCTTCGCCCGCCGCACGGGCCCGCGCACGTCGGGGAGCTGGTCCAGCAGGAACATGTGGGACCAGAGCATCCCCGCCAACGCGCCCGCGGCCGCGGCGGTGGAGTCGAACGGCCTGACCACCGAGTACGAGAACGAGACCAGCGCGAGGAACGCGACGAACGCGCACGCGGGCCCGAGCCCCGCGGGCTTCCAGAGGTCCGTGTAGGTCAGGGCCATGGCCAGCCCCAGGCAGTAGAGCGCGAGGGTGTCCGGCCTGGCGGGCACCAGGCACGCGAGGGCGACGAGGCTGAGGGCCACCCAGCCGGCCGCCGTGAGCTTCACCGTCCGCAGGGAGAGCAGGCCGCGGGGGAGGATCTGGCAGGCGGCGGTGTAGCTCTTCGCGACGCTCCCGCCACGAGCCCGGTCGACCCCCCGGACGAAGTCCCGCCAGTTGTTGATGTTGTGGCTGGATATCCACACGGACCCCGTGACGAGCATGGCCGCCGCCCACGCGCGGGGGTCGAAGCCGGCGAGCGATGTCCCGAAGAACGTGAAGCTGAGGAGGAGGGGCAGGACGAAGAATCGCTGCGCCCCGACCCACGCGCGGAGCCTGCTCGTCCTCAAGCCTTCACCCCCGGGATCTTCTCCATCATGTCCACCAGGCGCTCCAGTCGGCCCAGGATCCGAGTCAGGTCACGCTTGGAGAGGGGAGGGAGCCTGGAGAGGATGCGGTCCACGCGCTCCAGGACCCCGCGCTCGTCGAGCTCCTTCAGGAGCCCGAGGACCTCCGCGACGTCCTTGGGGCTTGCCGACTTGGAGAGGCGCTCCACGCGCGCGAGCACGCGGTCCAGGAGCCTCCCCTTCTCCCCGCTCAGGAGGTCCGCTATCTCGCTCAGGGGCGGCAAACCAAGCC
>JAFCZZ010000439.1 GCA_019314085.1 Deltaproteobacteria bacterium
CCTCTAAGATCTATTCATACGACAATGTCCTCCTTTCAGAGTTTTATATCGAACGGCGCAACATCATTTCCCCCGACAGGCTTCCACAACACGTCAAGAATGCATTCATAGCTGTGGAAGACGCACGCTTTTACAAACACGCCGGCATAGATCCCATTCGTATATTCAGCGCTTTTTTAGTCAACATGAAAGAGGGAGGATTCGTGCAAGGGGGGAGCACGATCACCCAGCAGTTGGCAAAGATGCTCTTCTTCAAGCCCGAGAAAACGATCACGCGGAAGGTAAAGGAGATAGCCATCTCCCTACAGATGGAGAAGCGCTACACCAAGGATGAGATACTGGGGCTGTACCTCAACAACGTCTACTTCGGAACGAGGGCATACGGGATAGATGCGGCCTCACATATCTATTTTGGTAAGGCTTCGGAAAATATAACCATATCCGAAGCGGCCCTCCTTGCGGCGCTCCCCAAGGCCCCTTCAAAGTATTCACCGTTTACCGACCCAAAAAAATCATTGAGCAGGAGAAATTACGTTCTCAAAAGAATGTTACAGACGAGATTGATCACCAAGGAGGAGTACCAGAGATCCCTTGGCGATTCGATACCAGAGGAGATATACGCGCGCAGGTACAAGGCCCCTTACTACGTTGATCATTGCAGGGGTATCCTTGAAAAGATGGTGGGGGACAGGCTCTACACCTCTGGGCTCAAGATCTACACGACACTGGACTATCGGATGCAGCAGATAGCGGAGAAGGCCGTGTCTGACGGTATTGACAAACTGAAGAAGAGAGGGATAACGGGCGTGCAGGCCGCCCTCCTTGCGATCGACATCAAGACGGGACGAATCAAGGCAATGGTCGGCGGCACAAACTTCTGGGATTCCCAGTTTAATCGCGTCACTCAGGCAAAGAGACAACCAGGCTCCACCTTTAAGCCGATTGTATATCTGACGGCCCTGGATCAGGGATTGAAACCCAGTGATATGATAGAAGACAAGAAAATCAATTATCATGTTAACGGTCAGGCAGGCTCATGGACACCCCTGAACTACAGCAAGAAGTACCACGGTGCCGTTACGTTGAACACGGCCCTTGCCCTTTCATTTAATGCCGCCACGGTCAATCTTGCGCGCAAGGTCGGCATACAGAACATGATCAGAACGGCACATAGGGTTGGGATAAAGAGCACAATTCACCCCTTCTACTCCTCGGCCATCGGTGCCTCCGAACTCACCCTTCTGGAACTGGTCAGCACTTACGCCACGCTTGCCGGCGGAAAAAGAATTGAACCGACCTGCATCAACAGGATCATCGACAGAGAGCAGGCGACCCTTGTGGAACCATCTATTGTACGGGAGACAGTCGTCGGCAAAAAGACATTAGCGGGGATTCGGGGAATGCTCAGATCCGTCGTTCTTGAAGGTACGGGCAGGGGAGCCCGGGTCCTCAAGAGGGCCGTTTACGGCAAGACAGGGACAACCAATGACTCCGTGGATGCATGGTTCATCGGTTTCGATGAAAATATCGCGCTGGGAGTATGGATCGGGAGGGATGACCACACCTCGATCGGAGGTGATGAGAACGGCGCCACAGCGGCACTACCGATATGGGTCGATTTCATGAGGGGGTCGGGCACGGTGTCCGAGCCGGCAGAGATCACGGCATACCCGGCGGTGACGATGAAAGCAAGGGAGGTACGCGTGAATTAATGCGCGCTGATCGAAAGGTCTTTACATGGAAAAAAAGATATTGATTGTGGATGATGAGGCGTCTATCCGGGACCTGTTTCATGATTTCTTTTCTGACACAGGTTACGCGGTATCGCTGGCAACCAGTGCGGAAGAAGCGCTGGGAGTCCTGGACAGGGAAAAGATCATGGTCATGTTCCTTGATCTTAAATTGTTCGGTATGGACGGGATACAACTGTGTCGCCAGATACGGAGAACGAACCACATCCCGATTATTTACGCAATGACCGGCTGGGCGGGCCTCTTTGAGATCGAGGAATGCAGGGAGGCGGGCTTCGACGATTTTTTCATAAAACCGGTCAAATTCGAGCCGATGCTGGGGGCCGTTGAGGAGGCCTTTAAGAAACTGGACCGATGGCTGAATCAGCCCGAAGGAAGGTAGCACGTCTCCGATTATCGACTGCCGGGGAGACTCAAGAAAATTGGCGGAAGTGCATGGGAATCGAACCCATCCCGTATGATTTATTTACTAATATTATTAAGTACTTATGGTGGTATGTTGGTTAAAGGTTAAAGAAAAGTTAAAGTTTAATTAATATCGACTTCTTCCTGAAACAAACAAAGCTTATATTGGATTGTTCGTTGTAGATTACTTTTCGTAATTGATGGTATCGAAGCTCACAAGGGCAAGAGGAAACGGGCGAAACCCGCTTTAACGTGTCCTCGGGAACTGTTTAAGTGCTCTCGCTAGTCGACGCAGATTTGTATTTGATGGCGATCCTGACACCGAAATAGTTGGTGCATCTGTGATGTCGACCAATTCCTTTGACAGAGCCTTCATATCCCAGGCATG